>NZ_JAQQDB010000004.1:0-281263 GCF_046030135.1 Caballeronia jiangsuensis | reverse complement strand
GGCGAGGGCCACCGGCCGTTGGCAAGCATGGCCAACGTGCGTGTGACCGCGGGCGGTGAGAAGCTGCTTTCTTTGGTTACTTTCTTTGCAGCAGCAAAGAAAGTGACCCCCGCCCCGGGGAGGGGCAGTGCTAATAGACCACCGCGAATACGGGACCTAGCGAAAAAAACCTCACCCCGGCACATACCCCCGCCCAATCCAGGCAAGACTAACGGGCCCACCACCCCCTCGACCATCCACAACCCGCCGCCTTTCGATCACAACCCCCACCGCCTCGACATCATCAAACTTCGCGGGCTTGGCAAGCTCGACCCGCACCCAATGCGCCCCAAAATCCGCGATGACCAGCTGCGCGATGCGCTCAGCCAGCGCCTCAAGCAACTGCAACCCATGCGACGCGAGCAGCGAAAGAATCGCCTCCCGCACTGCCGCATAATTCACCGTATCTTCGATCCGATCGGTCACGCAAGCGCGAATCGAAGGGACGCCAATCGCGAGACTAAGACGCACCGGCTGCGGATCATGCAGCTCGCTCGTGTCGATGCCGATAACGGTCTGCCCCGTGAGTCCCTCGATATACACGATATCCATCGCACCGCCAGCGCGCCCATCGGAAAGAGCAGGTTGCGGCGCAACATAAACAGCTTCGCGAATCGGTTCGAATCGGCCCATATGCTCATCGCCGCGCAAAGCGGCCCTTAAGAACCCCCGACGCCCATCGCCGAAGTCATCCGTAAGGTGCAAGCAAAAACCGGGCGAGTTCGCCCTACTCTATGCGACTACTTATTGAACCTACGCGTCTAAGGATGTAAAGTTTTTGAGAACCGGGCCGGATCGGGTCCCAGACAGCACCTGAACCATCCCGACCACCCGGCCACGAGGCGCGCCTGCGAGCGGAAATATCCGCGAAATCGAAACAGGCAGAGAAAGCCGCAGCGCCAGCGTAAAACACAACAGATTCGGCGCCGGACGGCCGCGCGACACGCGCGCACCGGAACGCGGCGCAACGGAGACTTGCCCCCATGTCGTCGCTTGCTGACGTAGACACGCATGTCCGGGAAGTGCTGAACATCGTCAATAATCCGCTGGCCGCACGCCGCGCCAGCGATTCGGTCGCGCAATCGTGGCTGCGGTGCCTCACGGAATTCAGGCTCGATCCGGGCCGCTTCGTCATGCCGCCCGTGCTCACGCAGCACGAGCTCAACGATCGCCGCGAAGCCGCGACCGATCTCATCGCGTGCTCGAAGCTGGAAATGACGACGTTGTATCAGCAGCTCGCCGACCCCGAACTCGCCGTCGTGCTCGTCGATGCCGACGGCGTCATCGTGCATCAGGTGTCGTCGGTGCCGTTCGGCGAAGCCGTCGCGGCCGATGGCCTGCGCGTCGGCGCGCTGTGGAGCGAGCGCGAAGCCGGCACCAACGGCATGGGCACTTGCCTCATCGAGCGCGATTGCATCGCCGTGTGCCAGCACGAGCACTTCTATCCGCGCTATACGTCGCTCACCTGCTCGGCCGCGCCGATCTTCGACGAGCGTGGCACCGTCGTCGGCGTGCTCGACGTGACGAGCCGCTCGAAGCTCCTGCAACAGCATTCGCTCGTGCTCGTCGGCATGTCGCGGCAGATGATCGAAAATCGTCTGATCGATGCGCGCTACCGGCACGCGAACATGATCCACTTCCACAGCCGTCCCGAGTTCGTCGGCACGCTGCACGCGGGCAAGCTCGCCGTCAGCGACGATGGCGTCGTGCTCGCCGCAAGCCGCAGCGCACTCTTCCAGCTCGATCTGCGCTCACCCGGCGAACTGTGCGGCAAGCGCATCGAGGAAGCGTTCAATGCATCGCTCGAAGACATGATCGCGCGCAGCATCCGCGGCTCGTTCCACCCCGTGACGGTCTATAGCGCGAAGGCCAACAGCCGCTTCTTCCTCACCGCGCAGACGCCGCGCGAAGGCGGCAGCGGCGCGACGCGCATCCTGATGAACGATCCCGTCTCGCGCGACCTGTCGGCGCCCGCCGCGCGCCCGAAAGCGCCGAAGAAGGACATGCGCGAGACCGCCACCGCCGGCCGTCTCGACAAGCTCGCGCATCTGGAATTCGGCGATCCGCGCATGGCCTCGCAGATCCAGCTCGCCGCGCGCGTGATCCAGCGCAAGATTCCGATCATCCTTCGCGGCCAGACGGGCACCGGCAAGGAAGTGTTCGCCAATGCGCTGCACAGCATCAGCCCGAACGGCACGGGTCCGTTCGTCGCGGTGAACTGCGCGTCGCTGCCGGAGAATCTGATCGAAAGCGAGTTGTTCGGTTATCGCGCGGGCGCATTCACCGGCGCGCAGCGCGAAGGACGGCGCGGCAAGATCGTGCAGGCGAACGGCGGCACGCTCTTTCTCGATGAAATCGGCGACATGCCGCTCACGTTGCAGGCGCGTCTGCTGCGCGTGCTCGAAGAGCACGAGGTCACGCCGCTCGGCGCGGAAACCATCGTGAAGGTGGATTTCCAGTTGATCAGCGCGAGCCACCGCAATCTCGTCGAACTCGTGCAGACGGGCATGTTCCGCGAGGACCTGTATTACCGGCTGAACGGGATCGAGATCAATCTGCCGCCGCTGCGCGAACGCGCCGATGCGCTCGCGCTCATCGCTCATATTCTCGAAACCGAATCCGACGATCCCCCCGCGCTCTCCGCCGAAGCGCGGCAGGCGCTGCTGTCGTATCCGTGGCCGGGCAACATCCGCCAGTTGCGGCATGTGCTGCAAATGGCGATCGCGCTCTGCGACGGCCCCGAGATCCGTTGCGCGCATCTGCCGGCGGAGATCGTGAACGGCGCCGCGCCGATCACGCAGACTACGGCGCGCGCACCGGTTGCGCCGGCGCCGCATCTGACCGAAGACGCCGATACATCGTCGCTCAACGCGATCCAGGTGAAGGAGCGCGAGACCGTGCTGCAATTGCTCGACGAGCATCGCTGGAACGTGAGCAATGTCGCGAAAGTGCTGGGCATCAGCCGCAATACGCTGTACCGGAAGATGCATCGTCTGCATATTCGACTGTCGCACGACACGCCCGACGCATGACGGAACCCACGCCCGCCCGCCGGCTCGACGAGTTCAAGCCCGACGCGCGCTTCGCGTGGTGCGTGACCGGCTCCGGCCATATGCTGGAGGAGTCGATCGCGCTCGCACGGCAACTGCCGGGCGTCGATCTGTTTCTTTCCGCTGCCGGCGAGGAAGTGCTGCCGCTCTACGGCTGGACGCTCGCCAAGCTGCGCGAGCACTTCAAGGTGTTTCGCGACAACAGCGCGAGCAGCGTGCCCGTCGGCATGATCTATCACGGCGAATATCACACGGTCGTGATCGCGCCCGCGACGAGCAATACCGTCGCCAAATGCGCGTTAGGCATCTCCGACACCTTGCCCACCAATCTCTATGCGCAAGCCGGCAAGCAATGCGTGCCGGGCATCGTATTCGCATGCGATACCGCGCCGAGCGTCATCACGCAGACCCCGCACGAATGGGTCGAAGTGAGGCCGCGCGCGATCGAGTTCGAGAACGTCGAGCGGCTCGCGCGCTTCGCGCATACCACCGTGGCCCGCTCGCTCGACGATCTCAGGGCCGCGCTCGATCAACGCCTGTCGGACCTGAAGCTCGCATGGAACACATCGTCTTCCTGACGGGGCGGCTCGCGCAGTTGAGCCTTCATCAGGTACTCGAAAGCATCGCGCCCGCCGCCGTCGGATCGCCCTTCACGTGGGAAGTCCGCGAGATCGGCCTGCAGGTCGCGGGACTGATGACCGCCGACATGATCCGTCGTCGCGTCGAAACGCCTTTGAGCGAACGCACCAGCCGCATGATCGTGCCCGGCCGATGCCGTGGCGATCTCGATGCCCTCACCGCCCATTACGGCGTGACGGTCGAGCGTGGCCCCGAGGAAGTGAAGGACTTGCCGCAGTTTTTCGGGCGCGAGGCGCGGCATATGGATCTGTCGCGCTACGAGACTGAAATCTTCGCGGAGATCGTCGATGCGCCGCGCCTCGATCTCGATGGCATCGCGGCGCGCGCGCGCGAATACAAGCGTCAGGGCGCGGATGTAATCGATGTCGGCTGCCTACCGGAGACAGCCTTCCCGCATCTAGAAGATGCGGTTGCGATGCTGAAGGAGCAGGGCTATCGCGTGAGCGTCGATTCGATGCGCGACGAAGAACTCGTGCGCGGCGGACGCGCGGGCGCGGACTACGTGATGAGCCTCAACGCCGACACGTTGTGGATCGCCGATGAAATCGCCTCGACGCCGATTCTGGTGCCGCGCGAACCCGCCGACGTCGCCTCGCTCGATGCCGCGATCGAAGCGATGACGAAGCGCGGCCGCCCCTTTCTCGCCGACCCGATTCTCGATCCGATTCCGTTCGGGCTCGCGGCGTCCATCGCGCGTTACGTGTCATTGCGCGAACGCTATCCCGATATGCCGATCATGATGGGCGTCGGCAACGTGACCGAGCTGACCGAGGCGGACACGAGCGGCATCAACGCGGTGCTGTTCGGCATGGCGGCCGAATTGCGCATCGCTGCCGTGTTGACGACTTCGGTGAGTCTGCATGCAAGGCGTGCCGTTCGCGAAGCCGATGTCGCGCGCCGCGTGATGCATGCCGCGCGCGAAACGCAGACGCTGCCCAAAGGCATTTCCGCCGATCTGTCGGCGCTGCATGCGAAGCGGCCATTTCCGTACGACGCCGACGAGATCGCCACCCTCGCCGCCGCGATACGCGATCCGAATTTTCGCGTGCAGGTATCGGCGGACGGCATTCATGTCTATAACCGCGATGGTCATCATGTCGCGATCGATCCGTTCGCGCTCTATCCCGAGCTCAAGGTCGAGAGCGATGGCGGTCATGCGTTCTATCTCGGCGTGCAGCTTGCGCGCGCGGAGATCGCCTGGCAGCTAGGCAAGCGCTTCGATCAGGATCAGCCGCTCGATTGGGGATGCGAAGTCGATCGGCCGGATGAGGATCTGATGGCGTGGCATGCGCCCGGCAGCACCAAAAAGAAGAGCTAGGGCTTCCATTTGATCGAGCATCCGAGCGCCGGGTATTGGGCTTCGGGCGCTTCTCCGTTTGCGGCTATCGCGCGCATCGCTTCGAACAGATCGCGACGCGCGTCGGGCAAGGCTTCCTTGCGCGATGCGTCGATCCGGCCGCGATATCTCAAACGCAGATCGCGGTCGAAGCCGAAGCATTCCGGCGTGCAGACCGCGCCGTAGGCTCTTGCGACCTCCTGCGTTTCATCGTGCAGATAAGGGAACGGCAGGTTCCATGCTTTCGTGAGCGCGACCATGCGATCGAATGCGTCGTCGGTGTAGACGGTCGCGTCGTTCGAGTTGATGCCCGCCACATTGACGCCGATGTCCTTCAGCGCCCGCGCATCGCGAATCAGATTCGGCATCGCGGCCTTCACGTAAGGGCAGTGATTGCACATGAACACGATGACGAGACCGTTCGCGCCCTTCAGCGAGTCGGGCGTGTAAGTCTGGCCGTCGGTCGCGGGCAGCGTGAATGCGGAGGCTGTCGCGCCGAGTTCCGCGGTCGGAGATTCTGTGGGCATGAGATAGCTCCCAAATTGCTGGGTTGGCCGTTCGGCATATTGGCGGGTTGGTCGGACTCGGATAGCATGGGATCTCTTGTTAGTTATCCGGAGTAATCGTGTACATTTTCAGTATTGAAGAGGCGCAGAAGGACTTGCAGAAGCTCCTCGACCTCGTGGCGGACGGAAAGGATGTGGCTATCGGTGGCGAGCGTCCGGTGCTGTTGCTCAAGGTACGGTCGGTCAAGAATTTCGATAACGACCAACCTGAAGCCACCGGTTCGATCATCGTGTTCGATCCCGAAGACGAGAGCGTCTTCGAGGACGAATCCTTCAAGCCTTTGCCCGATGACATCATCGACCAAATGTACAACGGTCCAATTTTCCCGGAGGAAGCCAACGTCATTCACGAGAGCCGATGATGCGTGTACTGCTCGATTCTCACGTCTACATCTGGCGTGTGTCGAAAGATCGGCGACTACCCGCTCGTATTCGCAAGTCGATAGATGAGGCGGAGCAGGTGTACGTCAGCACGGCCACCATCTGGGAGCTGTCGATCAAGGCGGCGCGCGGCAAGCTGGACCCGCGCGCCGCACGAACCATCGACGAGCTTGGAGCGCAACCGTTCATCGTGCTTCCTGTTCAACTCAAACATGCTCTCGCGGTGCGGGACATGCCTGACCTGCATCGCGATCCGTTCGATCGTCTGTTAGTCGCGCAGGCGCGAACGGAAGTGCTCAGATTTCTGACAGTCGACAGTGAACTTTCCGAATACCTTGACGCCACGATCCCCGCCTGACCCAGCGCCGCCCGTCCCAAACCAACGAGCGGCGCTCCCTCAGTGATATCGCTTCGCCATCGCCTCCAGCGCCATCGGCCTGATCCGATCAGCATGCCCCGCACACCCGAACGCCTCGAAGCGCTCGATACACAAGTCCCGCGCCGCCGCCGTCGCCGCTTTCAACGCATGCCGCGGATCGAATTCCGACTTCGCCGACGCCATCGCCCTGCGCATCGCGCCGGTCATCGCGAGGCGGATATCCGTGTCGATGTTCACCTTCCTCACGCCGTTTGCGATGCCGCGCCGAATTTCCTCCACCGGCACGCCGAATGTCGCCGGAATTTCGCCGCCGTGCTCGCGAATGATCGCAAGCCATTCCTGCGGCACCGAAGAAGACCCGTGCATCACGAGATGCGTGTCCGGAATGCGCGCGTGAATCTCGGCGATGCGATCGATCGCGAGGATATCGCCAGTCGGCTGGCGGCTGAACTTGTACGCGCCATGCGAAGTGCCGATGGCGATCGCGAGCGCATCGATGCCCGTCGCCTCGACGAACGCGCGCGCTTCGTCGGGGTCGGTCAGCAATCGATCGTGACTCAACGCACCTTCCCCGCCGACGCCATCTTCCTCGCCCGCGCGCCCCGTCTCCAGCGATCCGAGACAGCCCAGCTCGCCTTCCACCGACACGCCCACGGAATGCGCCGCCTCCACGACGCGCCGGCTCACCTCCACGTTGTACTCGTATTCGGCGGGCGTCTTCTGATCCGGCATGAGCGAGCCGTCCATCATCACCGACGTGAAGCCCGAGCGTATCGCCTGCTGGCAAACAGACGGGCTCGCGCCGTGATCCTGATGCAGAACCACCGGAATATCCGGATGCGCCTCGACGGCCGCGAGCACCAGATGCCGCAGATACGGCTCGCCCGCATATTTGCGCGCGCCCGCCGACGCCTGCAGGATCACCGGGCTCTTCGTCGCCTCGGCTGCCTGCATGATCGCGTGCACCTGCTCCATGTTGTTGACGTTGAACGCAGGCACGCCGTAAGCGTGCTCCGCCGCGTGATCCAGCAACTGCCTCAATGCGATGAAAGCCATCGTGATGTCTCCATGCAGGGTGCGAAAATTCAGGCCGCCACGCGGCGCGCTTCATCGACGAGCGCCGCGGTCGTCACGCCGAAGTGCGCGAACAATTCGCTCGCGGGCGCGGATTCGCCGAAGCGATCGATGCCGATCACGCCGCCATCCAATCCGACGTACTGCCGCCAGAAGGCCGTGACGCCCGCCTCGATGGCGACGCGCGGCACGCCTTCGGGCATCACGCGTTCACGCCACACGTTGCACTGGCGATCGAACACGGTCGTCGATGGCATCGACACGACGCGCGCGAGAATGCCCTCTTCCTTCAGCGGCTCAACGGCCGCGAGCGCGAGCGCCACTTCCGAGCCGGTCGCAATCAGCACGACACGGCGCGCATCGCGTTCGCATGTCGATGGCCAGTCGAGAAGCACGTAGCCGCCGCGCTCGATGCCATCGATCTGCGCTTCATCGCGCGGCACGAAAGGCAGATTCTGGCGCGACAGCAGCAGGCACGAAGGCCGGTCGCGCTCCACCGCGCTCACCCATGCCTGCATCGTTTCGACGGTATCGCAGGGACGCCAAACGTCGAGGCCCGGAATCATGCGCAGGCTCGCGGCATGCTCGATCGGCTGATGCGTCGGGCCGTCTTCGCCGAGGCCGATCGAATCGTGCGTAAAAACGAAAACCACGCGCGCTTTCATGAGCGCGGCCATACGCAACGCGTTGCGCGAGTAGTCGGAAAACGTGAGGAAGGTTCCGCCGAACGGCAGATAGCCGCGATGCAGCGCGACGCCGTTCAGCACCGCGCTCATGCCGAACTCGCGCACGCCGAAGTGGATGTAGTTGCCCTTCTCCGGCGCTGCGCTCACATCCACTGCATCCTTCCAGCGCGTGAGATTCGATCCGGTCAGATCCGCCGAGCCGCCCAGCAGTTCGGGCAACGCGCGCGACAAGCCTTCGATTGCGAGTTGCGATGCCTTGCGCGTCGCCACCGTCTGCCGCGCGCGATCCGCATCGCGCACGAGCACATGCGCCATGTCGCGCCAGTTCGCGGGCAGCGCGCCGCGCACGCGACGCTCGAACTCGGCGGCCTCATCCGGAAACACACGGCGATACGCGTCCATGCGGCGATTCCAAGCTTCCTGCGCCGTCGCGCCCGCCTCGCGGGCGTCCCAAAGCGCGCGAACCGATGACGGAATCTCGAAGGGCGCATGCGTCCAGTCGAGCGCGCGGCGCGTCGCTTCGACTTCGTCGGCGGGAAGCGGCGCGCCATGCACGTCGTGCGTGCCGGCCATGTTGGGCGCGCCCAGGCCGATCACCGTCTTGCAGCAGATCAGGGTCGGACGATCCGACTCGCGCGCTTCCTGCAACGCACGCGACACGTCTTCGACATCGTGGCCATCGACCGCGCGCACGACGTGCCAGCCGTACGATTCGAAGCGCTTCGGGGTATCGTCGGTGAACCAGCCGTCGACATGGCCATCGATCGAAATGCCGTTGTCGTCATAGAGCACGGTGAGCTTGCCGAGCCGCAACGTGCCCGCGAGCGACGCCGCTTCATGCGACACGCCTTCCATCAGACAGCCATCGCCCACGAAAACATACGTGCGATGATCGACGATCTCATGTCCCGGCCGATTGAATTCGCGCGCGAGCAAGGCCTCGGCGAGAGCCATGCCGACCGCATTCGTCAATCCCTGACCGAGCGGCCCGGTCGTCGTTTCGACGCCGGGCGTCACGCCCACTTCCGGATGCCCCGGCGTCTTGCTGCCCATCTGGCGAAAGCGCCTGATCTCGTCGATGGACAAGTCATAGCCGCTCAGATGCAAGAGCGCATAGAGCAGCATCGAACCATGACCGTTCGACAGCACGAAGCGGTCGCGATCCGGCCAGTCCGGATCGGCGGGATTGTGCTTCAGATGACGCCCCCACAGCGCGACCGCGATCTCCGCCATGCCCATCGGCATGCCGGGATGACCGGAGTTCGCCTGGCTGACGGCATCGACGGCGAGCATGCGCAGCGCGTTCGCCATCTGTCGCGTATCGGGTGAGCGGTGAAGTCTGGGCAAAGCCTCAGCGACGGCATTCATGAGATGCCTCCTTTGATACAAGATGAGAAATCTTTCTAGGCGCGCGCGCGTCGGTCGCGCAGTTGCAGAATCATCGGCGTGAAGATGAGCTGCATCGCGAGACCCATCTTGCCGCCGGGCACGACGATCACATTCGGCCGCGACATGAACGAGTCGTGCAGCATCGTCAGCAGATAGGGAAAGTCGATGCCCTTCGGCTTCGCGAAGCGGATCACGACGAAACTCTCGTCAGGCTGCGGAATCTCGCGCGCGGTGAACGGGTTCGACGTATCCACGGTCGGCACGCGCTGAAAATTCACATGCGTGCGCGAGAACTGCGGACAGATGTAGTTCACGTAATCGGGCATGCGGCGCAGGATCGTATCGACTACGGCCTCGTGCGAATAGCCGCGCATCGTCTGATCGCGATGCAGCTTCTGAATCCATTCGAGATTGATGATCGGCACGACGCCGACGAGCAGATCCGCATGGCGCGCGATATCGACCTTGTCGGTCACGGCGCCGCCGTGCAGGCCCTCGTAGAACATCATGTCGGTGCCGGGCGTAACGTCCTCCCACGGCGTGAAGGTGCCCGCGTCCTGTTGGTACTGCGCGCCTTCGCCTTCATCGTGCACGTAGTGGCGAAACTGTCCGCCGCCCGTGCGGCCGTAGGTATCGAACAAGGATTCGAGTTCTTCGAGCAGATTCGCTTCCGGCCCGAAGTGGCTGAAATTGACGCGGCCGTCGCGCTCGCTCTGCTTCATCGCCTCGCGCATGCCGAGACGATCGTAACGATGAAACGCATCGCCTTCGACGATCTGCGCATTGATTTTTTCGCGCCTGAAGATATGCGTGAAGCTCTTCATGACGGTGGTCGTGCCGGCGCCGCTGGACCCGGTCACCGCGACGATCGGATGTTTGACTGACATGCGCTGCCTCCCTGGTATTCATGTAATGAGCGCTGTTTCAGATGCGTTTCTACGCTTCCGTCTCCGGCAGGAACAGCGAGCGTTCCTTGAACAACGGCGACGTGAACGGCTTGTCCTCGCCGCGATCGTATTCGCCGTGATAGCGCTGAATGCGCTCGACTTCATTGCGCGAGCCGAGAATCACCGGCACGCGTTGATGCAGAGCCTCGGGTTCGACATCGAGAATGCGCTCGCGTCCCGTGATCGACAGCCCGCCCGCCTGCTCTACGATGAAGCTCATCGGGCTCGCTTCGTAGAGCAGACGCAGGCGTCCTTCCATCTCCGGCGTCTTGAAGTCGCGCGGATACATGAACACGCCGCCGCGCATGAGGATGCGATGCACTTCCGCGACCATCGAAGCGATCCATCGCATGTTGAAGTCCTGCGCGCGGCAACCCGTGCGGCCATCCTTGCATTCCTGCACGTAACGGCGCACGGGCGGCTCCCAGAAGCGCTCGTTCGATGCGTTGATCGCGAACTCGCACGAATCCTCGGGAATGCGGATATCGGAATGCGTGAGCACGAAATTGCCGACATCGCGTTCCAGCGTGAAGCCGTGCGTGCCGTTGCCGACGGAGAGCACGAGCATCGTCGATGGTCCGTAGATCGCATAGCCCGCCGCGACCTGTTCGCGTCCGGGGCGCAGAAACGATGCGTCATCCGGCGGGCCGCTTTCGTCGCCGACGCGTCTCAGCACAGAGAAGATCGAGCCGACCACGCCGTTGATGTCGATGTTCGATGAGCCATCGAGCGGATCGAACGCGAGCAGATACTCGCCGCGCGGATACGGCTCGGGAATCGCATAGACGCGCTCCATCTCTTCCGACACCATGCCCGCGAGCAGACCGTCCCATTCGCAATGTTGCAGGAAGATATCGTTGGTCACGAGGTCGAGCTTCTTCTGTTCCTCGCCATGCGTGTTGACCGATTGCGCCGAGCCGTGCTGTCCGCCCAGCGCGCCGCGCGTCAATGCGGCCGCGATCGTCTTGATCGATGCGGCCACGTCGATGAGAAGCGCGGACAGGCCGCTCGCGGCTTCCGGACCGGGCTTACGGTCCAGCGTGTCGATCAGGAACTTCGATAAGGTCGTGCGTCCATCCTGCATCGCGCTCTCCTTTCTTCATCGTGAATCGGTGAACACACGGCTCGCGCGGATATCGCTTGCGTCGAGTTGCATCAATGCATCGGCGTCGGCGATGGCGCTGCCGTTTTCGGCGGCGGCGAACAGACGATTCGCCTGACGCAGACGCGCGCGATCCAGCGCATTGCGCACCGAGCGCGCATTGGCGAAGTTCGGCTGTCTGATGCGGTGCGCGAGATACGCTTCGAAGGCGCGGCGCGCGTCTTCGTCGAAGCGGTAGTGCATGTCGGTCAGCATGTGCTCGGCGATCTGCAGGAGCTCGTCGGGCGCATAGTCCGGAAACACGAGGTGATGCGCGATGCGCGAACGGAAGCCCGGATTGCTGTGAAAGAACGTCTCCATGCGCGACTCGTATCCCGCGAGAATCACGACGAGATCGTCGCGCTGGTTCTCCATCGTCTGCAGCAGTATTTCAATGGCTTCCTGCCCGTAGTCGCGCTCGTTCTCCGGGCGATACAGGTAGTAGGCCTCGTCGATGAAGAGCACGCCGCCCATCGCACGCTTGAGCACTTCGCGCGTTTTGGGCGCGGTATGGCCGATGTACTGGCCGACCAGATCGTCGCGCGTCACCGAAACGAGATGATTGCGCCGGATATAGCCGAGCCGATGCAGCACCTGCGCCATGCGCAGCGCGACCGTGGTTTTGCCGGTGCCGGGATTGCCCGAGAAGCACATGTGCAGCGTGGGCGGACCCGACGCGATACCGAGCGTCTTGCGTGCGCGCTCGACGAGCAGATGCGCGGCGATCTCGCGGATACGCGTCTTGACCGGCGCGAGGCCGATGAGATCGCGATCCAGTTCCGCCAGCACTTCGCCGATGCGCGATTCGCGGTAGAGCGCCATCAGGTCGGCTGTGGTTTGAAGCGGCGCTTCCTCTTCGAGCGTGGCTGCGGCGCTCATGATGTCTTCTCCTCATCAATAGCGCTCGCCGCTCGGGCGATCGGTTGCGTAGGTGCGGATTGCGTAGCGCTGGACGCGGTTTTTGTCGTCTTGGCGTTCGAGGCGGAAGCCTCGTTCTTGCTCGGGGCGGTTCACCATGAACGACAGGCGCATCGTTTCGAAGCCACGCACCGAGTCGAAGGCGTTCACTTTTATGTAGTGGTTCGGATACGTCTTGCGGCATTCGTTCACCTCCATCAGGACGCCAGCGGCATCGCGGAGGTCGAACATCGGTAAGCCCCACATTTCCCAATACGTGTTGCGGGGATGGGGATCGTCGGTGTATTCCACTGAGCATGACCAGCCCTGGTCTAGGGCGTAATTTATTTGCTTCGAGATTTCCTCGTCCGTAAGCGGGGGCAGGAAGGAGAATGTTCCTTGGGTTATGTTCATTTCGATATCCTTAGGGTTTGGTTTTGCGTTTGCGTTTGTAGAATCCTGATTTCGTGTCGGTCTATTAGTACTGCCCCTCCCCGGGGCGGGGGTCACTTTCTTTGCTGCTGCAAAGAAAGTAACCAAAGAAACAGCTATCCCCAGCCTAAGCACTTCATACCGGCCGCGGCACAGGCGATTGGCCTAATGGCCCGGCAGTAGCGAGTGCCCCCGCAAGCAGACAAGGGCTTGGACCGCGCACGGTCCGACAAATCGCACCACACAAGAAACTGGTTCAGCACGAAATAGCTCCAGCCCGCTTCGCGGCCGACCGGTCAATCGGGTTTGCGCGCGCTTCTTTGCTAATGCCTCTCCTATAGATGGTTTCCCTTGCAAACCCCACGGCAGCGCGTAGCGCTGTGCCGAAGCTATTTGGTGCTGAACCAGCGCGCTAAAACTTCTAGCTCGTCAGACCGTGCGCGAGCCAAGCCCGGTAAGTCCTTCGAGGGCGACACTTAGGCGAGTGTCACCGTGGGCTGGCAAGCATGGCCAAACTGCGTGTGACCGCGGGCTTAAACGAGCTGCTTTCTTTGGTTACTTTCTTTGCAGCAGCAAAGAAAGTGACTGCCGCCCCGCATAGGGGCAGTGCTAATAGACCGACACGAATACGGGATCCTGCGAAGAAAAAAACCCCTTACACCGCCGTAGCAGTAACAGCAAAATCCGGCGTATCCGTCGAAGCATAGTTAAAGGTCACATCGCGCCAAATATCGAGCGCCTGCTTCAACGGTGTACACCCCCGCGCAGCGGCTTCAAGTATCTCCGGTCCTTCATTAGCAATATCGCGCCCTTCATTCCGCGCCTTCACCATCGCTTCGAGCGCAACGCGATTGGCCGTCGCACCGGCCTGAATACCTTGCGGATGCCCGATCGTGCCGCCGCCGAATTGCAGAATGCAGTCATCGCCAAAGAGATCGAGCAGTTGATGCATCTGTCCTGCGTGAATGCCCCCCGATGCCACCGGCATCACCTTGCGCAAACCCGCCCACGGCTGATCGAAGAAAATGCCGCGCGACAGATCCGGCTCGTTGCGCGCGTCGCGGCATACGTTGTAATAGCCCTGCACCGACAACGGATCGCCTTCCAGCTTGCCGACCGCTGTGCCCGCATGCGCATGATCCACGCCGGCCATGCGCAGCCACTTCGCGATCACGCGGAACGAAATGCCGTGATTGCGCTGCCGCGTGTACGTGCCATGCCCCGCCCGATGCAGATGCAGGATCATGTCATTGCGACGCGCCCATTTCGACATCGACTGAATCGCGGTCCAGCCGATCACCAGATCGATCATCACGATGCACGAGCCCAGTTCCTTGGCGAATTCGGCGCGCTCGTACATGTCTTCCATCGTGCCGGCCGTCACATTCAGGTAATGGCCCTTCACTTCACCGGTTTCGGCCTGCGCGCGATTCACGGCTTCGATCGCAAAGAGATAGCGGTCGCGCCAGTGCATGAAGGCCTGCGAGTTGATGTTCTCGTCGTCCTTCAGGAAGTCGAGACCGCCTTTCAGTCCTTCATACACGACACGTCCATAGTTCTTGCCGGATAAGCCGAGCTTCGGCTTCACGGTCGCGCCGAGCAGCGGCCGCCCATACTTGTCGAGCCGCTCACGCTCGACGATGATGCCCGTCGGCGGACCCTGGAATGTCTTCAGATACGCAACCGGAATGCGCATGTCCTCCAGACGCAGCGCCTTCAGCGGCTTGAAGCCGAACACATTGCCGATGATGGACGCCGTCAGGTTCGCAACCGACCCTTCCTCGAAGAGATCGAGCTCGTAGGCGATGTACGCGAAGTATTGCGGCTCGTCGGCGCGTGCGTTCGGCACGGGTTCGACGCGATACGCCTTCGCGCGATACATGTCGCACGCGGTGAGGCGATCGGTCCACACGACGGTCCACGTCGCCGTCGACGATTCCCCCGCGACGGCGGCGGCCGCTTCCTCCGGCTCGACGCCCGCTTGCGGCGTGATGCGAAAGAGCGCGATCACGTCCGTCTCCTTCGGCGTGTAGTCGGGCTGCCAGTAGCCCATCTCGCGATACTTCATGACGCCGGCCGCATAGCGCGAGCGCGGATCGGACGGATTGCGCGCCGCCTCGACGGCGGCCTTGCTGAAGTCGTTCATTCCGTTTCCTCGACAGTGAGATGAGAGTGACGTGCGCCCCGATATCTGAAGCGACCGTCGCGCTTGTGTTGCCCGCTGTGATTCCAGACTACGCACTGACCGAGAGGAAAGGAATTCACGAATAACTTGCCGGACCATAAGCGATGCCTTAGTCGGGATTAGCCCTGATGCGTTTGTGGCGGCGCGAGTGGGACACTTTGTTCTGATTTCGTCACAGTCGGCGCTCACGATGAGCGAGCCGCGTTCTTCGGCATCCGCTTCATGCCATTGGCATGACGCTTGCATCGTCGAAGTGCCGGCTCCCTCCCGGCCGCCTGGCGGATTCGTCCGCATCGGCAAATCATTGAAGCGGTAACCGAGGCATCAACCCAACTCACATGGAGGAACGCGCATGCAATGGACCACGCCAAGCTTCACCGATATGCGTTTTGGTTTTGAAATCACGATGTATATCGCCACCCGCTAAACGCGGATCAAACCCGCACGAAGCCGCGCCGAAGCGTTTCGCGGTCATTTCGTGCGGCTTCGAAGACTTTCGCCGACCATCATGATTTACGAGACCATCGTCACGACCGCGGATCGCGATGGCCGGCCCCACATCGCGCCGATGGGCGTGCGTTTCGAGGACGGTTTCGCGATCCTCGCGCCATTCCGACCATCGACGACGCTCGACAACGTCATCGCGACGCAGAGCGCCGTCATCAACTTCACGACGGACGTGCGTGTGTTCGCGGGCTGCGTGACGGGCTACGCGCGCGACTGGCCGACGCTCGCCGCGGACACGGTGCCGAGCGTGCGGCTCGCATCCACGCTTGCGCATACCGAGCTGCGTCTCGCTGAACTTGTCGACGACGAAACGCGTCCGACGCTGCGCATGGCATGCGTGCATCGCGCGACACACGCGCCGTTTGCGGGCTTCAATCGCGCGCAGGCCGCTGTCGTCGAAGGCGCGATTCTGGTGAGCCGGCTCTTCATGCTGCCATCGGAGAAAGTGGACAGCGAGATTGCATATCTGAAGATCGCGATCGACAAGACCGCTGGCGATGTCGAGCGTGAAGCATGGCAATGGCTCTTGCGGGCAATCGAGGCGCATCGCGCCAAAGCGCTCACCTGAAGCGTCTTCCGTGGCATTTCCATTGGAGTTTTGACGATGACCGCACTGCTCGCGAGCGTCCGCTCGGCCGACGAAGCATTCGATGCCGCCGACGCCGGCGCGGAACTGATCGACCTGAAGGAGCCGGACGCGGGCGCGCTGGGCGGCGTGGTGATCGGCGATATTGCGCTTATCGTGCGGGCGTTGCGTGCGCGCTATGCGGTGCGGCCGATCAGCGCGACGATCGGCGACTTGCCCAACGATGCGCTCGACGAGATGACCGCGCGTGTGCTCGATGTCGCGGCGGCGGGTGTCGATTATGTGAAGGTCGGGGTGACGCCCGGTGTTGGTGCTTCCGCCTGCTTGCGGCATCTGGCGAGCTTGCCGGCGGCGGTGGTGCCGGTGTTGCTGTCCGATGATGGCGTGGATCGTGAGCTGGCCGCGCTGGCGGTTCAATTGGGCTTTGTCGGCATCGTGTTCGATACGGCGAGCAAGAACGGACGGACGTTGTTCGATTGCGTCGATGTGGACGTGCTTGCTTCATGCATCGTCGATGCGCGCGCTCGCGGGACGATGATTGCGGTTGCTGGTTCTCTTGGCTGGGACGATCTCGACAGGATTCGCAGGCTCGCGCCGGATATTGCCGGGTTTCGCGGGGCGCTGTGTGATGAGCGTCATGGGAGGGGGGGGCGGCTTGATCCCAGCCGCGTGGGGATGTGGGTTCGGGCTTTGCATGGTTTTGGGGGTTAGTTGGGGTGGGTTGCTTAAGGTTGTTGCCGGATCCCGTATTCGTGTCGGTTTATTAGCACTGCCCCTGTGCGGGGCGGCACCTACTTTCTTTGCTGCTGCAAAGAAAGTAGGCAAAGAAAGCAGCTCGTCACAGCCCGCGGTCACACGCACGTTGACCATGCTTGCCAGCCGCAGGCGGCACTCGCCTAAGTGTCGCCCTCGAAGGACATACCGGGCTTGGATCGCGCACGGTCTGACGCGTCGCACCACAGAACAAATTGGTTCAGCACCAAATAGCTCCGGCCCGCTTCGCGGCCGACCGGTCAATTGGGTTCGCGTGCGCTTCTTTTTCGACGGTTTCCCTCGCATACCCAACGGCAGCGCGCAGCGCTGTGCCGAAGCTATTTGGTGCTGAACCAGCGCGCTATAACTTATAGTGCGTCAGACCGTGTGCGATCCAAGCCCGATTGGGCCTGTGAGGGCGACACTTAGGCGAGGGCCATTGCGGGCTGGCAAGCATGGCCAAACTGCGTGTGACCGCGGGCTTAAGCGAGCTGCTTTCTTTGGTTACTTTCTTTGCAGCAGCAAAGAAAGTGACTGCCGCCCCGCACAGGGGCAGTGCTAATAAACCAATAAGAAATCGGGATCCGGCGACAAAAACCTCAAACCGCCACATTCAACAACCGATCCCGCATAACCGCCGCATCACCCTTACTAAAAATCTCGACAATATAATTCGCATCCCGCACATAAGCAGGAAACCGCCGATCCACGATGCCTTTCGCGGCGAGCGACTCCAACGGCGCATCCGCATCAACCTCACACGACTTCACGATCATCAGCCGCTCGGCATTGAGCAACGTCGAAAGCCACGCGGCAAGACTGTCCGAAGTGGTATCCCAGTTGGTCATCGAATCGGGCGTCGCGCGCATCAGATCCGTCGGTACCCACACCGCGACGCGCCCATCTCGCAATGCCCGCCGAATGCGATCCTCGTTCGACGCCAGCACGAGCTCCGGCACCACGCCCTGCATCAGTATCGCGTACTGCGCCATCGCGAGCAGGCACATGTTGTGGGCGGCGAGATCGTCGAACTGCCATTCGTGCTGATACTGCCGCACCGCGTCCGCAAAATCGCCGCCGCCCGGCACGATCACGACGCGCCCTCCGCCCACTTCCCAGAGCCGCGTCAGCCACTCGCGCAGCGCCGGGTCGTGGCTGAGGCTACCCCCGATCTTCACCACCCACATGTTCCTGTCCTCGTTCGATGATGCCGCCGGGCCACGCACCCGGTTTCGATACGCCGTCTTCGCTACGCTATATTTCGCACGCTATCACGCCGCGCGCGGCGATGCATCGTCGCGGGGACGGGCTTCGTTGCCTGCCGCGCCCTTCGCCGCCATCGACGCCAGCAGCGCGACCGCCACGCTCGGCGCGCACGTCGATACCCACTCGGCACGCGTCGCGTCGTCATCCGCGACGCCCGCGAGCCGCGCGAAATCGATATAACCGCGCGCCTCCTGCCGCGCCAGCGACGCCGCCAGAAAGCGCCCGCAGCCCGCGCCGACGATCGGCGCAGCGGCCAGCGCCGCATCCCGCGCGATCACGCGCGCGAGATTCGTCTCCAGCGCGCGCAACTGCTCGTGCCGCCAGCTCTGCGCAAAGCGCCGCCATTCGGCATCGCTCGCATCGGCGGCGTCGCGGCCGATCATCCGCGCGATACGCGCCCGGCTCGCGGCCTCCGTCTTCGGCCCGTTGTCGGCGCTCGGATGCTGGTCGTGCTCGGGCCACAACTCGCCCGTCAGTCGATACACATCGGCCGTCGTCGCGAACCATTCGTTCATCACGCCGGTCGTCTCGCCGCGAAACGCGATGCGATGCGCCACCCCGCACAACGGCGTGCGCACGATGCCCTGATAGACCAGTTCGCCGCTGATGAGCCGCTCGGCGTCGTTCGCGCCGCTCGCCACGACACGGCCGCCGACGATCGGGATGATGTCCGTCGTCGTGCTGCCGATATCGATGAGCACCGCGTCCGGCACGCACGTCGCGACCCATTGCGCGGTTGCGAGCCAGTTCGCCGACGCGACCTTGCGCCAGCCGTCCGCGCACGCCGAGCGCGCGAGCCAGCCGCCATCGCCGGCGAAGAACATCGTGCGCGGGCCGAGCCGCTGGGCGAGCGTGCGCGTCAACGTGCGCACGCCCTCGGCGCGGTCGGCGAAGAGATCGACCATTTCGCCCGTCATCGTGACGGCGTGACGCGCGGACGCATCGGCGGCGGCGGGCCAGCGCTCGAACATCGCGTCGATCACGCGTTCCAGATGCGGAATGCCCTGCCACAGCGGACACGCCCATTGCGCGACATCGGCGAGTACGCCCGCGCGCGTCGCCATCGACACCTTGACGTGCGCGCCGCCCACGTCCCAGCCGAACACCGGCGCATCCGCTGAAGTCGATGCCGTCATGACGCCGCTCCGCCGCACGCGCGCAGCAAACCGGCGTCGCCGTCGAAACCGGGCACGCGATGCGCCGCGAGCAGTTCCGCCGCGAGATTCCTGCCGCCGCGCCGGCTCAACTCGGCATACGCGACCGTCAGACGCGGATTCACTTCGATCACGACCGGCCCGCGTTCCGGATGCCACACGACATCGATGCCCACGAAGCCGCGCAAACCCGGAAACGCTTCGGCGACGCGCAACGCGAGCCGTTCGAGCGCGCGCCCTTGCGGACCGTGCCGGTCGATGCGATCGACATCGACGCCATCGAACTGCACGATGCGCGCGCGCCGTTCCGATCCCGCCGCATCCGACAAACCGATACGCTGACGATTGATGCTCACGAGCCGCGACAGCCGTTCGCGGCAAATCAGCGAAAGACTCAGCGGCTCGCCGTCGATCCATTCCTGCAACACGGGATTGCGGCCGGCTTCCGCGCGCGCCGCGTATTCGTTGCGCGCGGCTGAGAGGTCGTCGTAGACGTAGGTGTCGAGGCCACCCGCGCCGTCGTCGGGCTTGACGACCCAGCGCCGCCCGATTCCGGCGGACGCGTTCTCGGGTTCGAGCGCGGGCGTCGCCGGAATGCTGCGCGCGGCGAGACACGCGGCCGTCGCGCTCTTGCTCGATGCCGCTCGGATCGCTTCCTTCGCGCAGCCGAGCCAGCGCGCCTGGCCGACGGCGTCGTACAGCTTGAGGAGCAGGCCGTCGCACTCGGGCGCGACGATGCAGGCATAGTCGTGCTCGCGCGCCACGCGGGCGACGAAGCGTATGACCGGCTCGCCGGGCTGCGCGCGCACGTAGCCTTGTGCGTCGTCGAACTGCTCGAAGCGCGAACTGGCGACGGTCACTTCGATGCCCGGCAGCGCGCGCAGATCGGCGGCGATGGCATCGCGCATCACGCGGCCCTCGACGATCAGCGCGGAGAGGTCGGCGAGGCTGCCTGCGCCCGCCGCGTCCGGATCGATGCCGCCGCCGGTGAGATACTCGAATACAAAGATCTTGGTCAAAGGAAAGCCATCCATGCAGGTGATACCCGTTCTCGATCTGCTCGACGGCCACGCGGTGCGCGCAGTGCGCGGCGAGCGTTCGCGTTATCGGCCGATCCAGTCCTCGTTGTGCGCCACGAGCGATCCGGTTGCGATCGCTCGTGCGCTCGTCGCCGCCACCGGCGCGCGCACGTTGTACGTCGCCGATCTGGGCGCGATCCTGCAGCGCGGCGCGCACGACCATGCGCTCGCCGCGATTTGCGATGCCCTCGGCGAGGGCTTTCGCATCTGGCTCGACGCGGGCTTCACCGCATTCGCGCCGATGCGTGCGCTCGTCGAACGTATCGCGCGGCTGACTCGGTCCGTATCGCCCGCCGCGATCGTGCCCGTGTTCGGCACCGAGACGCTGCTCGACATCGGCGCGATCGCGGAAGCATCGGCTTGCGGTTTCGAGCCTATCCTTTCGCTCGACTATCGCGGCGGGCTCGCGCTCGGTTCACTCCATGCCGAGAGTTCGTGGTGGCCGTCGCGTGTGATCGTGATGACGCTCGATCACGTCGGTGCTTATGCCGGGCCCGATCTCGATACCTTCGCTTCCGTGCGGGCGCTCGCCGGTGCGCGCGAGCTCATCGGCGCAGGCGGTATCCGCAATGACGATGATCTCGCTCGGGCCGATGACAGCGGCGCACATGCGTGGCTCGTGGCCTCCGCGATTCACGATGGCACCGTGGGTCGGCGCGATGTGCATCGCCGAGCTTTCGACCTCTGAACTCAATATCTGTGCCAAGGGGGGTGGGCTTTGATTGCGCTTGTAATCCTTTGGCAAGCACGTGTTGCATTCAGTGATGCATAGGTGACAGTGTGTTGCATTGCGGAGCAGTTTTTTTTTGGTTTTTTTGGTTTCTCGCCGGATCCCGGTTTCGTGTTGGTCTATTGGCGTTGCCCTATGCGGGGCGGCAGTCACTTTCTTTGCTGCTGCAAAGAAAGTAACCAAAGAAACAGCTATCCCCAGCCTAAGCACTTCATGCCGGCCGCGGCACAGGCGATTGGCCTAATGGCCCGGCTGTAGCGAGTGCCCTCGTAGGTCTCGCGGGGCTTGGACCGCGCACGGTCTGCGCCACCAAATGTTTTGCCTCACTGGTTCAGCACCAAATAGCTCCGGCCCGCTACGCGGCCGATGGGTCAATCGGGTGTGCGCGCGCTCCTTCTTCGAAGGTGTCCCTCGCATACCCAACGGCAGCGCGTAGCGCTGTGCCGAAGCTATTTGGTGCTGAACCAGCGCGCTGAAACCTCTCGGGCGGCAGACCGTGCGCGATCCAAGCCCGGTTAGTCCTTCGAGGGCGACACTTAGGCGAGTGCCACCGCGGGCTGGCAAGCATGGCCAACGTGCGTGTGACCGCGGGCGGTGAGAAGCTGCTTTCTTTGGTTACTTTCTTTGCAGCAGCAAAGAAAGTGACCCCCGCCCCGGGGAGGGGCAGTGCTAATAAACCACCGCGAAAACGGGACCCAGCGAAAACCAAAAACGGCATAGACCTTGCTTAGAAGCACGACCATGCCCGAGTCCTCAACAACACCGAACCCACAGGCCACAGCAAGAAAACCCTGGACCTGTCCGTTCTGCCCCATGCTATGCGACGACATCACGCTCGCACCAACCGACGATCGACGGCTCGCAGCACCGTCCACCGCATGCCCGCGGCTCGCAGCATCCCTTGCAAGCTACAGTCCGCAGGATGCAAACCGCAAACCCGCGATCGACGGGCAAGACACCGACCTCGCGTCGGCGCTCTCTCATGCCACAGCGATCCTGTCGAACGCACATCGGCCGCTCTTCGGCGGCCTCACAACCGACGTGGCCGGCGCCCGCGCGCTCTATGAACTCGCCGCGCATTGCGGCGCGATCCTCGATCACCTTCACGGCGACACGCTCGCCGACAGCAACCGCGCGCTGCAAGATCGCGGTTCCTTCTTCACGACGCTCTCCGAAGTGCGCTCACGCGCCGATCTCGTCATCGTGTTCGCGTGCGAGCCCTCGCGGCGCTATCCGCGCTTCTATGAACGCGCCATCCGCGATGACCGCGACGTAAGTGTCGTATTCGTCGGATGTGACATCGATAAAGCAGCAAACGCGCGCGCCGAATCGATCACGCCGACCACCGACCCCTTCGATACGCTCGCGCTCTGGTCCGCGCACGTCGAAGGCGGCCGCCCGATTCCAGTCGCGGAACTCGTCGCACTCACAGAGCGCATCACAAAAGCGCAATACACCGCGTTCATCTACGAGCCTGCGATGCTGCCGACCAGACACGCGGCGCTCGCGATCGAGGCGCTGCAACGCATCGTGAAAGCGATCAACCGCACCGCGCGCGCAGGCGCACTCGCGCTGACCGGCGACGACGGCGCCGCATCCGTCAATCAGACGATCGCATGGCTCTCGGGCTTCCCGTCGCGCACGCGCGTCGCATACGGCCTGCCGCTCGATCACGACGCGCATCGCTATCGCACCGAAACGCTCCTGAGCCGCGGCGAAATCGATGCGCTGCTCTGGGTATCGAGCTTCGCGCCCGAGCCGCTGCCCGCATCGCTCGACGACGACGTACCCGCCATCATCCTCGGCCATCCTTCGACGCAACTGCCCGCGCGCAAAGGCCCGACCGTGTTCATTCCGGTCGCGACGCCCGGTATCGACAGCGGCGGGCATCTGTTTCGCGTGGATACATCCGTGGTCGCGCAGCTCTCCGCCGCACGCGATGTCGACCTGCCGACGGTCGCCGCGATCGCCTCGCAACTCGCGCAGGCACGGAGGCCGTCATGAGCCTCGCGCGTCTCAAGGGCGGCACGCTCTACGATCCGGCGAACGGCGTGAACGGCGAGAAGCGCGACATCTATATCCGCGATGGACGCATCGTCGATCACGCGCAAGGAGAAAGCATCGAACACGATTTCGATGCAAACGGCATGATCGTGATGGCAGGCGGCATCGACCTGCATTCGCATATCGGCGGTGGCAAGACGAATCTGTCGCGCCTGCTGCTGCCCGAAGATCATCGCGACGATCCGCGCGCCGTGCCCGATCGCCCGAACGAAGGCCGCTACATGCGTCTGCCTTCGTGCGGCGTGTGCGCGCCGGGTACGCTCGCCGCAGGCTATCGATATGCGGAAATGGGCTACACGGCCGCGTTCGAGCCGGCGATGATCGCGTCGAACGCGCGGCACGCGCATCTGGAAATGGGCGACACGCCGATCATCGATCACGGCGCCTACGTGATGATGGGCAACGACGAGCTCTTTCTCCAGATGCTCGCCGCGAACGAAGACTTCGAACGTCTGCGCGATTACGTCGGCTGGACGATCGATTCGGGCAAGGCGCTCGGCGTGAAGGTCGTGAATCCCGGCGGCATCTCGGCGTTCAAGTTCAATCAGCGCTCGCTCGATGTCGATGAAAAGCACGTGCACTACGGCATCACGCCGCGCGATGTATTGAAGACGCTCACGCGCGCACTCACCGATCTGCGCGTGCCGCATCCGCTGCATGTTCACGCAAGCAATCTCGGCGTGCCGGGCAACATTGAATCGACGATCCGGACGATGGACGCAGCCGATGGCCTGCCCATTCATCTGACGCATATCCAGTTTCATAGCTACGGGACCGAAGGCCCGCGCAAGTTCTCGTCGGGCGCGCGGGCCATCGCCGAAGCGGTGAACGCGCGGCCCAATGTGACGATCGATGTCGGCCAGATCATCTTCGGTCAGACTGTCACGGCATCCGGCGACACGATGATGCAGTTCAAGAACGCACCGATGGCCCGCCCGCGCAAATGGGTGCTCGGCGATATCGAATGCGATGCGGGCTGCGGCGTCGTGCCGTTCAAGTATCGCGAACAGAGCTTCGTGAACGCGCTGCAATGGATCATCGGGCTGGAAATCTTTCTGCTGGTCGACGATCCGTGGCGCGTGTCGATGACCACCGATCATCCGAACGGCGCGCCCTTCACGAGCTATCCGCACCTGATCCGCTTGCTGATGGACAAGTCCTTTCGCGACGAGCAACTCGACAAGCTCAACGCCGATGCGAAGACCGCGAGCGCGCTCGGCGAAATCACGCGCGAATTCTCGTTCTACGACATCGCGATCATCACGCGCGCCGGTCCCGCGAAACTGCTCGGTTTGAAGGATCGCGGCCATCTCGGCGCGGGCGCTGCGGCGGATATCGCCGTGTATCGCGATGATGCGGACCGCGAGCGCATGTTCACATCACCCGCATACGTGTTCAAGGACGGCGAGCTGATCGCGCGCGACGGCACGCTGCTCGCCACGCCCACCGGCGGCATTCATTACGTGAGCCCCGAGTACGATCGCGCGATCGAAAAGCGCGTGCGCGAGTATGCAGAGGCGAATCTGGCGACGCGCTTCGAAAATATCGCGATCGGCGACGACGAAATCTGCGCGTGCTGCAACGGCGGGCGGCTCTTGCCCGTCGCGTGCTTCGCGGCGAGCGGGAGTTGACGCATGCGCATCAACGACACGCTGATCGACGACACCTTCGCCGAAGCCTTCCCGATGAAGGCGACGCGCCTCGTCATCACCGCGCATACCTCGACGTGGGCGCGCCATGCGGCCAATTCGCTCACAGGCTTCGCCACGTCCGTCATCGATTGCGGCTGCGAGGCGGGCATCGAACGCGATCTGACCGGCGCTGAAACGCCCGACGGCAGGCCGGGCATCGCGGTGCTGATCTTCGCGATATCGTCGAAGGAATTGGCCAAGCAGATCGCGCGGCGCGTCGGGCAATGCGTGCTGACGTGCCCGACGACGGCGGTCTATGGCGGCATCGATCCCGCGACCACGCTCGCGCCGCTCTCCGACAACGCGCCGCTCGGCGCGGGGCTGCGCTTTTTCGGCGACGGCTATCAGATATCGAAAGTGCTCGACGGCACGCGTTACTGGCGCGTGCCCGTGATGGACGGCGAGTTCGTCTGCGAGGAATTCACCGCGACCGTGAAAGCGGTCGGCGGCGGCAACCTGCTCTTTCTTGCGCGCGATATCGACAGCGCATTGCATGCCGCCGAATCCGCCGTCGCCGCGATGCATCGTTTGCCGAACGTCATCACGCCGTTTCCGGGCGGCGTCGTGCGTTCGGGTTCGAAGATCGGCTCGAAGTACGCGGGCGCGACGGCATCGACGAATGACGCGTTCTGTCCGACGCTCGTCGGCTTGTCGAAGAAAAGCGAGCTGACGCCCGATGTCGCGTGCGTGCTCGAAATCGTGATCGACGGCTTGACCGACGCCGATGTCGGCGCCGCGATGACGGCCGGCATCGCCGCCGCCACCAAGATCGGCCGCGCGGGCGGCGTGCTGCGCGTTTCCGCGGGCAATTACGGCGGCAAGCTCGGGCCGTATCACTTCAAGCTGCATGAACTGTCGAAGGACATCGACGGGAGCCGCGCATGAACGCGATCACGTTGCGCGTAAAAAATGCGCCGGGCTTTCGCGTCGATGGGTCGAAATTGCTGCCTGTCGAACTTGCGGTTGCTTCGCGGACCGAATTGCCGCGCATCGTGCTGCAAGGCGCGGGCGAAACGTGCGCGCTCGGCGATCTCTTCGATATTGCGCTGATCGAGAACGAAGAGCCGTCGCTGACGATCGAAGGTGATGTGCACTGGCTCGATCGCATCGGCGCGAACATGACCGAAGGCACGCTCACGGTGCACGGCAGCGCAGGCGATTACGCGGGCATAAAGATGTCCGGCGGCGAGTTGCACATACAAGGCGACGCAGGCGCTTTCGCCGCGTGCGAGATGCAAGGCGGCCGTCTCTCGATTCACGGCGACGCGGGCGATTTCGCGGCGGGCGCGTTGCCCGGCGACATGGAAGGCATGACGGGCGGCACGCTCACGATTCACGGCAACGCGGGCGCGCGTCTCGCGGACCGCATGCGGCGCGGCACGGTGCTCGTCGCGGGCGATGCGGGCGATTTCGCGGCGTCGCGGCTCATCGCGGGTTCGGTCTGCATCGGAGGAAAAGTGGGCGCACACTTGGGATACGGCATGCGGCGCGGCACGGTGTTGCTGACAAACGCGCCATCTCGCATTCCGCCGACCTTCACCGAAGGCGGCCGCGGTTTCGACGTGTTCTGGCTGCTGTTCACGCGCATGCTCGCCCGTGAGATCGCACCGTTTTCGACATGCGCCGGTCATGTGTTGCCGCGACGCTACGCCGGCGATCTCGCGGTGGATGGACGGGGGGAATTGCTGATCGCCAATTCATAGCCTGGAGATGAACAATGGATTGTTGGCCATTCATAGGAGAGATGCGATGAGCACCGCGCGGACATCCGCGACCTCGCGCGACGGCGGCATCGGTGCCGCGAGCGAGCGTTACGCACGCCCGATGATCGCGCTGCACTGGCTCATCGCGATCGCGATCATCGCGATGCTGTGCATCGGCTTCTATATGGTCGGCCTGCCGCGCGGGCTGCCGTTCAAATCGGACCTCATCAACTTCCACAAGTCGCTTGGAATCACGGTTTTCCTGCTGGTGCTGATCCGCATCCTGGTACGCCTGGCTTATGGCCGGCCGCCTCTGCCGCCGATGCGAACGTGGCAACGCGCCGCCGCGAGCATTACGCAGGCTCTTTTATATGCAGGCATGGTGGCGATGCCGCTCACCGGTTATCTCGGCTCGTCGTTCAACAAGTTCGGCACGAAGCTCTGGGGCATCCCGCTGCCGCAATGGGGCTGGGACGACAAGCAGTTGCGGCAGATCTTTTTCGGCATCCACGAATATCTCGCGTGGATCATGGCCGCGCTGGTCATCCTGCATTTTCTCGGCGCGATGAAGCATCAACTGATCGACCGCGACGGTCTCATGCGGAGGATGCTGCCTTGAAAATACGCGTGCTCGGTTCATCGGCGGGCGGCGGCTTTCCGCAATGGAACTGCAACTGCCGCAATTGCGACGGCGTGCGGCGCGGCACCATTGCGGCGCGCGCGCGCACGCAGTCGTCCATTGCCGTTACCGATAACGGCGAGGACTGGCTGCTCGTCAACGCATCGCCGGACATTCTGGCGCAGATCGCGGCGAATCCCGAACTGCAGCCCGCGCGCCGCGTGCGCGACACGGGCATCGCAGCCGTCGTCACGATGGATGCGCAGATCGATCACGTCACGGGCCTCCTGATGCTGCGCGAGCGCGGCACGCCCTTGCCGCTCTACACGACCGACGCCGTGTGGCAGGACCTCTCGACGGGCTTTCCGCTCACGTCGATTCTGTCGCATTACTGCGGTGTGGAGCACAGGCGCATCGCGCTCGATGGCGCATCGTTCTCCGTGCCCGAGCTGCCGCGCGTGACCATCGACGCACTGCCTTTGTCGAGCAAGGCGCCGCCTTATTCGCCGCATCGCGATGCACCGGAAACGGGCGACAACATCGGCCTGATGTTCACGAATACCGCGACGGGCAAGCGCGCATTCTATGCTCCCGGTCTCGGCGCACTGGAACCGCACGTGCTCGACGCGATGCGGGAAGCGGACCTGCTGCTCGTCGATGGCACCGTGTGGACCGACGACGAAATGATCGCGCTGAAGCTCACGAAGAAGACCGGCAAGGACATGGGCCACCTCGCGCAAAGCGGCGCGGGCGGCATGATCGAAGTGCTGGATTCGATCGATCGCGGGAACGTCCGCAAGGTGCTGATCCATATCAACAACACGAACCCGATCCTCATCGAGGATGGACCCGAAAGACGCATTCTGTCGGAGCACGGCATCGAAGTCGCGCACGACGGCATGACCTTCGAGCTATGACATTCGCACCGGATACTGGAGACCGCCCGATGTTCGACCCGATGCTCAACCCGACCACAGGCCCGATCTTCACGAAAGTGAAGGACGATGGGCCCGCGTGGACGCGCGAGGAATTCGAAGCGCAGTTGCGCGCGAAGGGCACGGCGTATCACATCCATCATCCGTTCAACGTGACGATGAACAGCGGCGGCTGCTCGAAGGAACAGATACGCGGCTGGGTCGCGAACCGCTTCTACTATCAGATCAACATTCCGCTCAAGGATGCTGCGGTGATGTCGAATTGTCCCGATCGCGAAACGCGCCGCCGCTGGGTGCTCCGCATTCTCGATCACGACGGCTACGGCAATCAGCCGGGCGGCATCGAGGCATGGGCGCGCCTCGGCGATGCAGTGGGCCTTTCCCGCGACGATCTGTGGTCGCTCAAGCTCGTGACGCCGGGCGTGCGCTTCGCCGTCGATGCTTACGTGAACTTCGCGCGGCGCGCGCCGTGGCAGGAATCGGTGTGCTCGTCGCTTACTGAAATGTTCGCGCCGCAGATCCACAAGGATCGGCTCGCGACGTGGCCCGAGCATTACACATGGATCGAGCCGGAAGGGCTTTCGTATTTCCGCTCGCGCGTGTCGCTCGCCCAGCGCGATGTCGAGCACGGGCTCGAAGTGACGCTCGCGCATTTCACGACGCGCGAGGCGCAGCAACGCGCGCTCGATATCCTGCAATTCAAGCTCGATATTCTCTGGACCATGCTCGATTCGATCGAAAAGGCGTTCCCGCAATGAGCGACAGCAATCCGATTCAACGCAAGCAGGAAGCCGTCGTTGCACCGGACGATTCCCTGCATCCGAAACTGAAGCGCCTGTTCCGGCTGCAGTGGGAGCCGGCGCAGGATGCGCACGTGCTGCTGTATCCCGAAGGCATGGTGAAGCTCAATCAAAGCGCGGCGCAGATTCTCCTGCGTTGCGACGGCACGCGCGACATTCCCGCGCTCGTCGCGGATCTGGAGCAGGCGTTCAATGCGAACGGCCTCGGCGACGACGTGCGCGCGTTCATCGCCGGTGCGCGTGCGCGCGGCTGGCTGGAGTAGCGTCATGACCGACTTGTCCGAACCGATCGCGAAGCCCGAGCACGAAGGCGTGCCGATAGCGCCGCCGCTGTGGCTGCTCGCGGAGCTGACGTATCGCTGTCCGCTGCATTGCGTGTTCTGCTACAACCCGGTGAACTACGCGGACCACACGCGCGAACTCGATACCGGTCAATGGATCGACGTATTGCGTCAGGCGCGTGCGTTAGGCGCGGCGCAACTCGGGTTCTCGGGCGGCGAGCCGCTCTTGCGCGACGATCTCGAAACGCTCGTCGGGGAAGCGCGCAAGCTCGGCTTCTATACGAACCTCATCACGTCGGGCATCGGTCTGACGGAGAAGCGCATCAGCGCATTGCAGGATGCCGGGCTCGATCACATCCAGCTTTCGTTTCAGGATTCGTCGCAGGAACTCAACGACTTTCTGTCCAGCACGAAGACCTTCGACTACAAGAAGCGCGTCGCGAGCCTCATCAAGGCGTACGGCTTTCCGATGGTGCTGAACTGCGTGCTGCATCGCTATAACCTGCCGCATATCGGACGCATCATCGATATGGCGCTCGCGATGGGCGCCGAATATCTCGAGCTCGCGAACACGCAGTACTACGGCTGGGCGCATGCGAACCGCGCGCAACTCATGCCGACGAAAGCGCAACTCGACGAAGCCGAGGCGGTGGTCGAGCGCTATCGCAATGAGATCGGCGACAAGTGCAAGATCTTTTTCGTCGTGCCCGATTACTACGAGCGCCGGCCCAAGCGCTGCATGAACGGCTGGGGCTCGGTGTTTCTCGGCATCGCACCGGATGGCGCCGCGCTGCCCTGCCACACCGCGCGCTCGCTGCCGGGCCTCACGTTTCCGAACGTCACCGAGATGCCGCTCAAGGACATCTGGTACGAGAGCGATGCCTTCAATCGCTTTCGCGGCTTCGGCTGGATGAAGGAGCCGTGCCGCAGTTGCGACGAGAAAGCCATCGACATGGGCGGCTGCCGCTGTCAGGCGTATCTGCTGACGCAAGACCCCGCGAATGCGGACCCGGTGTGCGACAAGTCCCCGCATCACGAGCGCGTGATCGAAGTGGTCCGCGCGGCAACGGCAAGGCAGGAACCGCAGGAGCAACCCATCATGTTCCGCAACGATGCGAACTCGAAGCGCATCGCGGCCCTTGCTCGCGACAATGGTTCAGAAGAAGGAGAAGACAAGCCATGATTGCCGATATCTCCGTGCTGCTCGTGGACGATCACGCCGTCGTGCGTGAAGGCTACAAGCGTCTGCTCGAACTGAGTCCCGACGTGAGTGTCGCGGGCGAAGCGGCGGATGCCGCCGAGGCGTATCAGAAGTTTTGCGCGTTGCAGCCCGATGTGGTCGTGATGGATCTCGCGCTGCCCGGCGCGAGCGGCATCGAGGCGATGCGGCGCATGCTGGCGCGCGAACCGCATGCGCATGTGCTCATCTTCAGCGTGCACGAGGAAGCGATCTTCGTGCGACGCGCGCTCGATGCCGGCGCGCGCGGCTATGTCACGAAGGCGAGCGCGCCCGATGTGCTCGTGGAAGCGGTGCGTTCCGTCGCGCGTCGCGCGTGCTATCTGAGCCCGGATATTTCGCAGGCGCTCGCATTGCGCGCGACGATTCAGGAAGGGCCGCCCGGCCGGCAGTTATCCGCGCGCGAGTTCGAAGTGCTGCGTCTGCTGGTGCAGGGTTATACGCTGCCGAACATCGCGGAGAAGCTGGGCTTGAGTCAGAAGACGGTCGCGAATCATCAATCGGTGATACGGCAGAAGTTCGGCGCGGACAATGGCGTGCAGCTTGCGCAGATCGCGAATCGCCTGGGCCTTCACTTCGCCGATTTCGCGTCGTCGGCTGCTGCTTCGTTCGGACCCGAAGTCGGCAACGGCAGCCCCGCCTGAGCCGGCACGCGCGCGCAAAAAAGGAAGCCGCCGCCCGGCTCGCTGGCGATATGAAACTCCCCGCCGAGCGCTTCGACGCGCTCGCGCATGCCGATCAGACCGAGCCCTTCGCGCGGCTTCGCGAGATCGACGCCGGGACCGTCGTCGGCCATCGTCACGACGATTTCCTGCGGCGCGCGCGCCAGATAGATCTCCACGCGTGAGCGCCGCGCGAACTTCGACACGTTCGTAAGCCCTTCCTGCACGAGCCGATAGAGCGTGATGTTGAGCGCATCGCTCAGATTGTCGAAGTCGCCTTCGACGGCGAGCGTGAACGTCGCATCGGGCAAACGCTCGCGCCAGCCATCGACGCAATGTTCGAGCGCGGTCGGCAAGCCGAATTCATCGAGCCCGATGGGACGCAGCCTGCGGATCATCCCGCCGATCTCGCGATATACATGCGCCGCGCTTTGCATCAGCGACAGCGACAGCCGATGAACCTCCGCCTCGCGTCCCGCCGACAGATCGCGGATGCGCCCGGCATCGAGCGACATCGCGTTGAGATACTGGCCGAGCTCGTCGTGCAGTTCGCGCGCGAGATGGCGGCGCTCGGTTTCCTGCGCGGCGAGCGCCTGGCTCGCGAGCCGCCGGTTTTCCGCGAGCAGATGCTCGGCCTCTTCCTCCAGCACGCGCCGCCGGCGCACTTCCGACTGCGCCTCGCGATAGCGCCGCCATGCGAACCACGCGAAGCCGATCGCGAGCACGACGAGCGTCGGCGGCAGTTCGTCGAGCTGGAAACGCTCGGCGCTGCGCGTCAGGCGAAACGCGTACTCGCTGAAATCGAAGCGTGCGAAGAGCGCGCCGGCGACGAGCGTGACCGCAAGTACGCAGGCCAGATCGCGCCATGCCGGCGAGCGCGGCGCGCGACGGTCTGCGTCTTTCGCGAGAGAGGGCAGGGATTCGGATGGCATCACGGAATGCATTCTACGCACGGGGTCGTCGTGCTGCGGAGTAGCCGGAACGCGATTGGGAGCGCTTCCCTGCAAGATCGGGAAAAGCTCCCGGTCCACGCGTTCATTCTTATGCGACGCTTTCATTGAAAGAAACATACTCGAAGCGTGGATCGAAATATAAGAGGAGACGACGATGAGAAGCATGCCGCGCCTGCCCGCGCCCGCGCATCCGTTCAAACCCCGAGCAGGGATGCGGCTCGTATTCGGCGGCGCGTTCGCGAGCATCACGGTGGCTGCGTGGGCGCAAACGCCGCCTTCGACCGATGCGGCGGAAGCACCGCCAGCAGCTTCGGCAACGCAGGCGCAAACGCCGCCGAATACGGAGCTGCCATCGATCATCGTCGTCGGGACCACGCCGCTCGTCGGCGTCGGCACGCCGCTCGAAAAAGTGCCCGCGAACGTGCAGACCATCAAGGGCTCGGAGATCGAGGCGCAGCATTCGCCCACGATCGGCAATTACCTGGAGAAGAACGTCGTCAGCGTCGATACCAACGACGCTCAGGGCAATCCGTGGCAGACCGACATCAACTATCGCGGCTTCACCGCCTCGCCGCTGCTCGGCACGCCGCAGGGTTTGTCGGTGTTCATGGACGGCGTGCGCATCAACGAGCCCTTCGGCGATGTCGTGAACTGGGATCTGATTCCGCAGGCCGCGATCCAGACGATGCAGATCATCCCCGGCTCGAACCCGACCTTCGGCCTGAACACGCTCGGCGGCGCGGTCGCCGTGACGACCAAGAACGGCCGCAGCAATCCGGGCGGCAATGTCGACATAGGCTTCGGCTCGTTTGGGCGCAAGTATGCGCAAATCGAGCAAGGCGGCGTGATCGGCGATCATCTGGATTACTACTTCACCGCGAACATCACGAACGACAACGGCTGGGCCGATCACAATTCGAGCCGCATCCGCCAGGCGTTCGGCAAGATCCGCTACACCGATGCCGATACGACCATCTCCGTGTCGATGGGCGGCGCGGACAATACGCTGAACGGCTCGCAGACGATCCCGCGCTCGTTCATGGACAATTTCCGTCAGGCCTATACGTTCCCCGACACGAACGAAAACCAGGTCGGCTATCTGACGATCAACGCGGAGCATTACTTCACGCCGAACGTGCAGTTGAGCGGCAACGTGTACTACCGGCACTATCGCAACAAGAACGTGAGTTCGAACGTCAACGACGATTTCGATCCGGACGGCGACGATGCCGACGAACTCACGCAAGCCTTCAACGATCAGTCGGTGATCGTGACGGACAGCTACGGCGCGAGCCTGCAACTCACGCTGCTCAACAATCTGCTAGGCCATGACAATCAATTGATCATCGGCGCGGCGGGCGACTTCGCGAATTCGCACTTCAGCCAGGCCGAGCAGCCGGCCACGTTCGAAGAGAACCGCGCGACCATCGGCACCGGTCCCTTCGTGCCGACCACGGACGCGAAGACACACAACTCGAATCTGGGCATCTACTTCGAGAACACGTTCTCCTTCAGCGAGCAATGGTCGATGACGCTCGCCGGCCGCTACAACTGGGCGAAGGCGACCATCGGCGATGAAAGCGGCGTGCAGCCGCTGCTCGACGGGAATCACACGTTCTCGCGCTTCAATCCCGCTGTCGGCTTCAACTGGAATCCGACGCCCTACTTCACCGCCTACGCGACGTACAACGAAGGCATGCGCTCGCCGACCGCCATCGAACTGGCGTGCGCGGACCCGGCCGCGCCCTGCTCGCTGCCCAACGACTTCATCGCGGACCCGGACCTGAAGCCCGTGATCTCGAAGACCTTCGAAATCGGCGCGCGCGGTCGTATCGGCAGCCATACGCAGTGGAGCGCCGCGGCCTACAGCACGACCCTGACCGACGATATCCAGTTCGTCAGCAGCCAGGGCGCGGCGAGCACGCTCGGGTATTTTCAGAACGTCGGCAAGACGCGTCGGCAAGGCTTCGAACTCGCGGGCCGCACGCAATGGGGACCGGTCGGCGTCGCGGCGAGCTATAGCTATGTGAACGCGACCTATCGCTCGACGTGGACCGAGAGCAGCGCGAGCAATTCGAGCGCGGACGACAACGGCAACATCACCGTGCATTCGGGCGACCGCATCCCGGGCATTCCGGCGAACACGGTGAAAATGCGCGTGGACTACAACCCGTTCGCGCGCTGGAACATCGGCGCGAATCTCACGTATCGCAGCAACATCTTCGCGCGCGGCGACGAGAACAATCAGGACGTGAATGGCAGCGTCGCGGGCTATTTCCTGATCGACCTCGACACGACCTACAACGTGACCAAGCAACTCCAGGTCTATGCGACGGTGAAGAACCTGTTGAACAAGCGCTACGCGAACTTCGCGATTCTCGGCCAGAACTTCTTCGACGGACCCAATCACACGTTCAACAACGGAGCGACGGTGAACGAGCAGTTCCTCGGCGTGGGCGCGCCGCGCGGCGTGTGGGTGGGAATGCGTTACGCGTGGAAGTGAAAACGAAATGGCCGCACGCGCGGCCATTTCCCCGATGTGAACCACGCATCCGCTCAACGCCCGACGATCGACCCCGCGCTCGGCGGATACGTGACGATGCCCCACGCGAGCGGCAGATCGCCGATCTGCTTGACCTCCTTGTAATCCGAACCGTCGAGCACGTAGACCGCGTTCGAGCGCCCGCACGCGAGCAGCAGCTTCGAGCCATCCGGCGTGAAGCTGAAGTGCCAGCAGCGCTGACCGACGGGCACGTCCTGCACGTGCTCGTAGGTCGCGCCGTCGAACACCTGCAAGGTCTTGTCGCGCGATGCCGCAACCAGGAGCCGCTTGCCCGATGGATCGAACGAGACGCCATACGGGCCCGTCTTCGTATCGACGGTCTTCACGGTCTTCAGGCTTTTGCCGTCGAGCACGACGAACTTGTTCGCGTTCTCGAGCGTGACGACATATTGCTTGCCGTCCGGCGACGCCTTGATGCCGCGCGGACGCGAGCCCTTGTCGAGCTTCACCGTGCGCACCGGCTTGCCCGTGCCGACGCGATACACCGACACCGTGTCGTCGCCCTCGTTGGTCACGAGCATCAGCTTGCCATCGGGCGAGAACTCGACGCCTTCCGTCTCGTGGCCGCTCTTGACCGAATGCGTGACCTTCATCGTCTTCAGATCGACGATGGCGATTTCGGCGGGCGGCGAGTTGGCGTCGTCATCCTTTTCCGGTTCGCCCGGCTTCGGCGGGCCGCCGCTTTCGCCCGGCTCGTAAGTCACATACGCATAGCCGCCGAACACGCGCACGAACTCCGGGTTCTTGCCGATCTTCACGCGCTGCACGACCTTGCCCGTCGATGTATCGATCTCGGACAGGTCGCTCGTCGCCTTGTTCGCCACGTACAGACGCGTGCCATCCTTGTTCAGCGAAAGGCCGCGCGGGCCGTCCTTGCCGACATCCCAGGTTTTCGAGAGCGAGAGGCTGTCGAGATCGATCACGCCGACTCCGGCGTTCTCGGTCGTCACGTAGGCGGTCGGCGCGGCGGCCTGCGCGAGGCTCGCGGCGAGTGCGAGCGATGGCGCGAGCACCGACGCGCAGGCGATGCGCGCCGCCTTGAATCTGACTTGCATGGTCGTCTCCAGCGGTTTCGTTTGGCTTGTTCGAGTTCACGGGCGCACGCGCGCGGCGCATCGCACGGCGCGCATGCCTGCAAATCCAACTTAGCCTAATCGGCGCCGCCGTGGCAACGGCATCGGCCGGGAGAAATTCCCGAATTCGGCGGGGAAAGCCGCATCGCGGGATTCAGCGCGTCGCGGACGGATCGCTTGCAAGGAGATCGACGAGCGCTTTCGCCCCGCGCTTCCAGGAGAGATCGGTGTTGCCGCGTATGTCGACGGAGCGCTGAAAGAGCATCGCGCCGCTGTCCGCGTCTTCGACCCGCAGGTTCATGTTGAGAATAAGGTTGCTGATCTTCTGCACCCAGCACACGCCGACGCGCGACGCGCCCAGCTCTTTCGCCACACGCCGTTCGCAGCCGTTGCACGCGTTCATGTCCTGCGTGCTTTTCAGCGACGCGATCAGATCGCTCGCCCGCGCATTGTCGGCGACGCGAAAGAGCGCGCGTTGGCGCAGATCATCGCGCAACGCGCCGCTCACGACCGCGAGGCGCTCGGTCTGAATGCGATCGATCTCGGCGTCGTTGTAGGCGGCGTTGTCGTCGATGAGCGTGCAATCGAGCATCGCGATCGATTGCGGCGCCTGCTGCGCGAGCGCGCCGCTCATGAAGAAGGCAAGCGTGATCGCGAGCATCGCGCGAAACGTGGGGATCATGATCGTGGCCTCGTCGATGTGCCCTTCAACATACCGGTCGATGAAGCAACGATCAAGAGGCCGCGCGCAACGCTTCATCCGCGACGGCGAGCCGCGAAGCCATCATCTTCACGACGAAGCGATGCCATTCCTGCGCGGTCAGCGGATCGTCGAGTTCGAGCTTGCGCAAGGCGGCGAGCGTGAGACGGCGCAGGCGCGCAGGCTCGTCGGCGAAGACATCCGCGCTGCGCGGCGCGTTCGTGTACACCGCCATTTCGCCGATGATCGTCCCCGGCCCGAACGAGCGCAGCCTCACCGAGCGGCCGTCCGCGAGCGGCAGCGACACGGTCACGCGCCCTTCCTCGACGATATAGAGCGCATCGCCCGCATCGCCGCGGCGAAAGAGCGCCTCGCCCGCGCCGATATCCCACACGTCGAGCAAATCGGCCAGCCCTTGCAGCGCGCGTGCCGTGAAGTGCGGCGCGAGCATCGCCCGAAAATCGCCCGACGGCACGCGCGGTTCGAGCGCGTGCGTCAGCTTGGCGAGCTGCTGCGCTTCGATCCATTCGAGGCCCGCATCGAGCGTGTCGAACTCGCGGATGCCGAGCGAGAGCGCGCCGGTGCGCTTGAGCAGCGCGCGCGAGTTGTGCGGCAGCGCGGTCAGCACGAGATCGGCACCGATCGCCGCGCACGCCTGACGCAGCTTCACGAATGCGAGCGACACGGAGGCGTCCATGCCGTTGGTCCAGCCGAAATCGAGCACGACATGCCTGACCGGACGCGGCCCGTGCGAGCGAATGCGTTCGCGCACGCGTTGCAGCATCGAGTTCGCCGAGCCGAAGAAGAGAAAACCTTGCAGACAGACGCCGCAGATTTCATCGCCGCGATCGATCAGAAAACGCGTCTCCTCGATGCTGCGCTCGACATTCGAGGTGCGCGTGCGGCCGTCGAACTCCATGCGCACGCAACCGGCGCGTCCGTAGAGCAGCGCGAACGTCACGCACGCCGCGACCACGCCCGCGACGACGCCCGCGATCACGCCATAGAACGCGATCACCGCGAGAATCAGCGGCACGAGGAGGTATTCGTGCCACGTGAGCTTGCGATACGCGCCGACGAGCCAGTCCATCATGAGCCGCAGGCCCATGTAGATCTGCATGCCGACGAGCACCGGCACCGGAAACAGCGAGACGAGATCGGGCGACGCGATCAGCACGAAGAGGCACGCGAGCGCGGCGAACACGCCCGCCGCGCGGCTCGTCGCGCCGGCGCGCGCATTGAGCATCGAGCGGTTGTACGACTGATAGCCGACCATCCCGCCGAGCAGACCGCTCGCGATATTCGCGAGGCCCGCGGCGCGCATCTCGCGGTTCAGGTCGATGTCCTGCCCGGTGGCCGCCCCCATCGCGGTCGAGTTCATGATGATCGTGACCGCCGACACCGACGTGACGATGAGCGTCTCGGGCAGATGCGCGACGATCGCATGCCAGTCGATCTCGCCACGCGCAAGCGACGACGGCAAATGCAGCTCGGGAATGTGCAGCGCGTGCGTCGGCACATGCTGAAGCAGCAGGCCCATGTCGCGCGCCTCGTCGGGCGAGATGCCGGCGACGCTCAGCAGCACATAGAAGAGCGCGATGCCGATGGCGAGCGTGATCGGCAATGCCGCCGCGTGCCGCCAGGTGCGGGCGAGGATCGTGGCGAGTGCGCCGACGAAGAGCGCGGGCGCCCACGCGAGCCAGTGCAGTTGCAGGAGCCGCGGCAGCGTGTGCCAGTCGAGCGCGACGCCCGTCAGCACGCGAAACGCGCCCGCGATCAGCAGATAGCCCGTGCCCGCGAGAAAGCCGCCCATCACGGGATAAGGCAGGAATTGCAGCGAGCGGCTGCGTCGGGATGAACCGATCGCGAAGAGAATCAGCCCCGTCACGAGCGAGCACAGCGCGATGGCGACGAGCACCGTCAGCAGGATTTCCGTAGGCGACCCGCCGTTCGCGCGCACGCTGCTCGCGACACCCGCCGCGACGCCGACCAGAAACGCGGTCGCATTGCTGTCCGGCCCGCCGATGTTTATGCGCATCGAGCTCGTCAGCGCGATCACGAACGCGGTGACGATGCAACTCACGAGCGCGGTCGGGACGCCGAGTTCGGCATAGCGCGCGAGATCGGCGCTGAAGATGAGCGTGCCGAGGCTCATCGCGTAGCACAGCATCATGAGCGTGGACACGGTGCCGGCGGTGACGTCGCCGACGAGCGCGGCTGCGCGCGGCATGGCGCGCGCGAGAACCGTGCGATGTGTCGTAGCTGGCTTCACGGCGCCTCCCGATGCGGGAAAACGGCAGACGTACACGCGCGAACGCAAAGCGCGCCGAAAAGTATCCGCTGCGCGCGAAGACGCTGTCAAATCTATGTGAGCACGCTTTTCATCTGACGTGAATGACCTTCGCGGTGGATTCATCGCGCCAACTGGAGTAACGTTGATCGACGCGAGCGAACACTACACCAAGGAGGCGATCATGCCTGACGATCCCGCTCAGTGGCACGTTTTCGACTACGAAGGTTTCGAGATTCACGTGCAGCCGCAATTGAAGCCGACGCCCGAGCACGCGGCGGCGGGCAAGGCGGATCGTTACGTGTACATCGGACATGTGTGCCGGCCCGGCGCGAATGCGGACATACCCGGCGAAGCGGTGCATTTTCACGCCGACGGCGAAGACGCCTACAAGAGCGCGCAGGATGCCGTCGACGATGCGCGGCATATCGGCAAGAGCATCGTCGATGGCACGCATCCCGATCTTTCGGTGCTGCCGCTCGTGTCGCATCAGCATCATCCGGGATGACGAACGAAAGCATGGGATCGCCAGACGACGACGCGCACGTCGAAAGCCTGAGCGCGATCACGCTCGCGACGCACGACATGCCGCGCGCGGTGCGCTTCTATGAAGCGCTCGGCTTGCGCATCCTGCATGGCGGCGCTAACGACGCCTTCACTTCGTTCGCGCTCGGCGGTTCGTTTCTCAATCTCACCAGCGAAACACACGGCCCGATTCAGTTCTGGGGCCGCGTGATTATCTACGTATCCGATGTGGACGCGCTCTACCGGAAAGCGCTGGCGCACGGCATCGAGCCGCAATTCGCGCCGCGCGATGCGCCCTGGAACGAGCGCTACTTCCATCTCACCGATCCTGACGGCCACGAACTGAGCTTCGCGCGTCCGCTCTGATATACACGCACACGCACAGGCACGACATTCGCTTCAAATCGAGTGACGGGTAGCGTACGCATCGGCCATTTCATATGACCGATTGCGCACATACCCCGGCATCGCGTTGCACGACGATGAGTTCACGGCGGTACGCGTTTTTCATGAACGGGGCATGGCGGAAGGCGCGTGAAAGTTCGCTGTTGCTATTTCGCAAAAACGGGCACTGCTCTGAATTCAAGGCGTAGAGTTCAAGTGCTTTATGAAGAACGTGATGCGTTGCGGCAGGGTTTTCATGGATTCGGGCTTTAAACATCGGCAGGTTCGGCCGTTAACCCTTCTATGAATGCCGCAGGAGACTGAAATGAAAAACGCGAATGAGCGGTCCCTTCGTTACCAGGTCGAAAAATGGCTCGCTCCGGGCAGCATGCCGGTGCATGTGAGACAGTTCAGCCGCACGCGTGCCGACAGGCGTCGTTATGTGTGCGTCGAAGCGTTGCACGGCGCGGCGGCGAGAGCGCTGTTCTTCTTCCGTCACGATGACGGTCACTGGTGCGTCTATCCGCCGGCGCCGAAGCAAAGCAATATGCGCGGTGAAAGGCTCGCGGCCTGATTTCCTGCCTCGCGCGATCAGAAACGAAGGTTGTTGAGGAACTGAAACCACATCGCGCCGAGCGGATTCGCAGCATCGGCGCTGGCAGGCTCCTTCTCTTCCTTCCTGTTCGTTGCAGTTTCTTCCTCTCGTTCCTTGATTTCTTCCCTGGCTTGTCGCGATTCATGCAGCGCAATTGCGCTGTCCGCGATCTGGCGCGCCGCAGGCTCTTCGCACTGCGCACCGAGCAGCACGCCGAACACGACATCGCGGTTATATCCTTGCGATGCAAAGCGCATCGCTAGCGATACGCGCTCCGCATAGAGCGCCTCGCGTGCCTCGCGCTCCTTTGCCTCACGTGCCTCGCGCTCGGCTTCTTCCTGGCGCACGCGTTCTTCCCAGCGACGCATCTCGTCGGCATAGATGCGGTCGTACACCTCGCGCTGCGCGGGGTCGGACAGAATTGCGTAGGCTTCCTTGATCTCCAAGAATTTTGCGCGGGCGATGTCTTCGTTGCCCACGTTGCGATCGGGGTGGCAGCGCATCGCGGCCTTGCGATACGCGCGCTTGATTTCTTCTTCGGTGGCGTGCTCGTCCACGCCGAGCGTCTGATATAGCGTTGCCATCTTGCCTTCTGAGGACACGGATCGCCGATCATCGTAACACGCTAAAAACGGGGTCCTTTCGTCAGATGCGGCATTGCAACACGCGCGGCTAGCGGCCTGTGATCCTGCCTCCGAGCACGTCGTACATCGCGCGTGCAGGCTTCAGATAGCGGGAGATGTGAAACCGGATATTGACCACCGCCAGCACGAAGATCGCGAGCGTGATCAGCAGATAATCGCGCCGCTCAGGAACGACGTGATAGCGCGTATGCAGCAGCACGAAGACGATCCACACGAACGCCGGCGCATGCAGGGTCCAGTGGCGCTGCGCGAATTGCCACGCGAGGCGGCGCACGTCGCGGCGTGCGGCGCGATCGAGTCCGGCGAGTTCGGGGCGTCGGCTGAAGTAGAAAGGCATGGTCGAATCGATTCTGCGCGTGGCCATCGTCGCGTCATAAATTCCTGCGACGATTGCGCGTTGTCCCGCTTCAGCATACCCGCTCGACCCTTTCCTTACGATGGCGCTTACACTCGACGACATCCGGCATCTCTTCGACAAGCACGGCTCGATCGCCTATAGCGGCGAGCCGGTCACGCAGTTGCAGCACGCGTTGCAGAGCGCCGCGCTGGCCGAAGCGGCGGGCGCGAGCCCCGAGCTGATCGTCGCGGCATTGCTGCACGACCTCGGGCACCTGCTGAATCTGCAGGGCGAAACGCCGAGCGAGCGCGGCATCGACGATCTGCATCAGTACTACGCACTGCCCTTCCTGCGCCCGCTCTTTTCCGATGCCGTGCTCGAACCGATTCGCCTGCACGTCGATGCGAAGCGCTGCCTGTGCGCGATCGATGCGTCGTATCACGCGCGGCTGTCCGCGGATTCCGTGCGCAGCCTGCAACTGCAAGGCGGTGTGTTCGACGATGAAACCGCGCAAGCGTTTCTGGCAAAGCCCTACGCACGAGACGCCATCGCGTTGCGCCGCTGGGATGACGAAGCGAAGGACGCGCATCGCGTGACGCCCACGCTGCCGCATTTCATGGATATGGCCGCGAGCATCGCGCTCAGTTAGCCGCCGAGGCAGCGGGCTTTATCTCTTCAGCCGGAAACAGCGAATGCGTCCGATGATGCAGCGAGCGGAATTAAGATAAGCGCCGGCCAACAGACCATATAGAAATGCTTCTAAAAGTGACGTGTATCCAGACCGCCACGATTTATCTTGATCCGGTTCTTGCGCGGGTTATAAGCGAAAAGTCTAAATGATGTGGCGCGCGTGGCTGCCGATGACGAGGAGACGGTCGCGTGGCGAGCGCGGCTGCGGAAACGCAGCGTTGTTTGGGGCCGCGCCACAAAGACGCGGCTAAGACTCGCTTATTTTCGCTAGACCATCATTGGATTTTCAGAATTGTGAGCGTTCCATTAACATGCGCTCCTTCATCGGACGTTTTGTCGTAGCCCAGTCCGCATGTCCCAAACCCTCCCTCAGACTTACCGCAGAGGGTGAAACCGTAAAGTTGCCGACCGTTGTCCTGAACCGGCAATTGCAAATAGGTCTGAACTGCGAACTGATAAGGCCCAGGGTAACCCCAGCTCCGATCAAAGAACGAAGCCCTAAATTGTCCACTTGCAGAAGTATTTAATAATCCGAACATGAGAATTACAAATTGCCCCGGCGGAAAAACAAGATATCCGTTATCAAACTGTAATCCCGGAATGTCACCGCCATTTCCTTTTGAAAAATCATATCTCCAGTAATCACCCTCATCAATTCCATTCGCATTGTTCGGCTCATCGGTATGTCCAATGTCCCAAAAAGCCGAGGGTATGAAAGGGGACCCGGACGCATATAATCCATCGTCTCTTCTCATAATCGCATTGCTCGAGTCGCCGGAAACCGGAATTGAATCAGGGTTTAGAACGTCACCATAGTCTATTGGCTTGTGAATGTTATTAACTGCCACTACCGGCTGCTGAATACTCATGTTGAAGCTCCCATTCATAATAGTATGAAGATGGATATTTCAAATTGAAAAACTGTTTAAGCGATCAAGAAACGGTGCTGCATGAGAAGCTTAGGAATAAATCGTACGACCATGCGAGCGAGATTTCGTAATTGTTTATTTCAAAAAATGCGTCCATCCCCGCTTACCAGTTCTGCGAGCATGATGTAGACTTTTCTCGTTTAACGGCAAGAAGATACGAATGGAACTCACAGGGTTTTACTTAAACCTCGACCGCAGCATCGACCGGCGGACTAATATCGAATCGCAGTTGCGACGATTAAATTGCGAATGGATTCGTCGCTTTGAAGCAATTGATGGCGCGACAAATGGGCCATTCGACAACCAATTCAATAATAGCGTATGGGCGTGCCGGAAATCGCATGAGGCGGCAGTATCTTTAACGCCGACTGACGCCGCCATGCTGATCTTTGAAGACGATGTCGAAGTAAGTAATGAATTTCCGGCATATGTGAATTGCTCTACAGTAAATTCCTTCGTTCAGAATTTCCCTGATTGCGACATCCTGTTTCTAGACTGCGTTCCTTTCTATGCGCGAATACCCTTCCTCCTGTCGACATGTGAAGAACTAATGGCAGGGCGAAATCAGGACGATGCCGTCGGACTGGAAAGACATCGCCTCAACGGTGTCAGCGTTGTTGATTGCAAAACGTTGTACGCTTATTGCTCCGCGGCCTATATCGTCACGCCAAAGGGTAAGGTCACACTCGAATCTTTGTTCTCCAGCGATGCAACGCCGGCGGCGGCGATCGACATGTTGCTAAGAGATTGGATCGCTGACGGTCGGCTAAACGCGAAGCTCACGGTTCCATTTCTTGCCTCGCCCCCGTTTTCGAACGCTTCCACGATTCCTTATTCGGTGTTCAACAATCCGAGTCTTAGCAATTACGAAGGATTACTGAGTAATGCGGTTCGCCGATTGCTGTTTGCTGGCGAGTCAAATATAGACTTCGATCAGATTTCTAAACTAATAAAAACACGCCCTGCCTCAGTCGAATACGAAACTGGAATGCGCTTATACGAGACGCTCCGGGGGGGGTGCAAAGTGAGCGCCAACCGTCACGGATGAGGGAAACCGCTGTGCTCATTGCTGGCGCAGACGCGTACATGTCGTCGTAATTGACACTTCCACAGTAGTTGGAGCATAAGCGCCCGCATCATGAATGCGATGAAACCCGATCGCATCACACTAAATCTGAAAAGAATTAATCGCCATCAAAAACAGGGGATTTGCGGGGGAACGGGCATCATCGACTTCCATGCTATTCGCGCTAGACTGGCGGCATGAAATTTCATCCACTCCAACATCTCTCGCAGAAGCCCTCCCAGCAAGGCGCGAGCCACGCATCGTGAAAGGCGGCAACTTCCGCATCACCGCCGCCGTCGTCGCGAGCGCGCTCTTCATGCAGAACATGGACGGCACGATCGTCGCGACCGCCATCCCGACGATGGCCCGCGATCTCCAGGTCGACCCCGTCCATCTTTCCAGCGCGATCACCGCGTATCTCGTCGCGCTGACCGTGTTCATCCCCGCGAGCGGCTGGATCGCCGACCGCTTCGGCGCGCGCCGCGTGTTCATGTGGGCGATTGCGACTTTCACGCTGGCGTCCGTCGCATGCGCCGCCGCGATGAATCTGCCGCAACTGCTCGCCGCGCGCGTCGTCCAGGGTCTCGGCGGCGCGATGATGGTGCCCGTCGGCCGCCTGATCCTGTTTCGCGGCGTCAAGCGCGAGGAACTCCTGCTGGCGACGACGTGGCTCACGATGCCCGCGCTCGTCGGCCCCTTGCTCGGGCCGCCGCTCGGCGGCTTTCTCACCGACGCGCTCTCGTGGCGCAGCATCTTCTGGGTCAACGTGCCGGTGGGCATCGTCGGACTGTGGCTTACCTGGAAGCTGCTGCCGCCGTCGCCGCCCGAGGATCGGACGTCACCCGATCTGCGTGGCATGCTGCTGTCGGGCGCATCGCTCAGTCTATTCATGATCGGCATCGAGAGCGCGGGGCGCGGCGTGCTGCCCGTCGGCGTGCCGTGGATCTGTGTCGCGGTTGGGCTGCTCCTGTTTCGCGTGACGGTGCTGCATTGCCGCCGCGTGCAGAATCCCGCCATCGACTTCTCGCTGCTGTCGATTCCGACCTTCCATGCGGCGACGGTCGCGGGCAGCCTGTTTCGCGCCGGTGCGGGCGCGTTGCCCTTTCTCGTTCCGCTCACGTTGCAGACCGGCTTCGGCTACAGCGCGACTGCGAGCGGTCTCGTCACGTTCGCGAGCGCGCTCGGCTCATTCTGCATGCGTCCGATGACGGCGCTCGCGCTGCGGCGCTTTTCGGTCCGAACGGTTTTATGCACGGGCAGCGTCGTGTTCGCGGCCGTGCTGCTCGTCTGCTCGACGATGTCGCAAGCCTGGCCCGCCGTCGCGATCTTCCTGCTGCTTCTGCTCGGCGGACTCGGCCGTTCGCTCAGTTTTGCGACGATGGGCGCGCTCGCCTTCGCCGATGTGCCCAAGGCGCGCCTCGCCGCCGCCACCTCGTTCCAGGGCACTGCGCAGCAGTTGATGAAGGCGATCGGCGTGACGGTCGCGGCCGGCACGATCCAGGCGACGATGCTCGTTTCCGGCAGCGCGCACACCGAGCGCTGGCAACTCGCATGCGGATTCATCGTGACGGCGCTCGTCGTGCTGGCCTCGTTGCCGATGTTCGCGCGGCTCTCGAATGACGCGGGCGAAGGCATTTCGGCGCCCTCGGCGAAGCGCGCCGAACGCACGTAATTCATTCCGATTCGCGGGGTGAAACATCATATTTAATACAAGTGCATGATCCACAAGGATTTTTTATCTGGCTATAATGCGGTTCCGCTTTGATCCGTGAGTCCGATGCGCCGTTTCCTTCCTATCTTTGCCGCCCTGACCGTAACGCTGAGCGCAGCGCAACCCGCGCTCGCGCAGGAAAATCCGGTCGCCGCAAGCGACGCGGCCGCGCAGTCCACCGCTCAGGCGGACCCGAAGACCGAGCAGGCGAGCCACAAGATTTCGGAAATGCTGACGCGGAAATTCGGCGTGGCGCGGGAGAAGGCGCAGACCATCGCGGCGGCGGTGATGTCGTCGGCGTCGAAATATTCGCTTCCGCCAGCGCTCCTGCTCGCCATCATTTCGATCGAATCGCGCTTCAAGGAAACGGCCAAGGGGCCGAACAATGCGACGGGCCTGATGCAGGTGGTGCCGTCTGCGCACAAGAAGCTCGTGCGCAACGTAGACCTGACGGATCCGGAAGACAACATCGAAACCGGCTCGGCAATCCTGCACGGCTACGTGAAGTCCGCGCAAGGCGATGTCGATGCCGCGCTGAAGAACTATGGTGGATCACGCGCCTACGCCGAAAAGGTCAGTTTGCGCGTCAAGACGTTCGAGCCGGCTGCATCCGTGGATGCGGCATCGGCGAGCGGACAATAGTTTGTCGAAGTACGCGCGCCGCCGCCAGGCGGATGCCGGTTTCGCGTCTCAATGACGCCACGGCGATCGCACCCGCAAGCGCGCAGACATCGTTTTATATTCAATACGCCTTCTGGTTGCCGGTGCCGTCCGACTTCATGCCGCCGGAATTCATGTTGCCGTTATTCGGCGCGCTGCGCTTCACGGTGCCCTGATCCTGGCTCATGCCGTTGGTCGCATCGTTGCCCATGCCGCTCTTCACGCCGGTGCCGGTCGAACTATCCGCCGCGCCGCCCACGCCAGCGCCGCCCATGCCGACGCCACCGCCCTTGCCGCCCGCCGCCGAGCCTGCACCCGCCGAACCATTGCCGCCTGCGCCCGCCGAGCCGCCTGCCGCGCCGCCACCACCGCCCGCTTGCGCATAGACACCGCCGGACAAGCCCAACATCAGCGCGGAAATAACCAGTTTCTTCGTAGTCGCATTCATTGCAAGTCTCCCTGATTTGCGTATCGGTCGCTGCGCATTGGATGCAACGACCGTGTTCGCATTAGCGCAAGGGACGTGCCGCGCCCGACACTTGATCAATAACCGCAGGGCACATACGCGCCACGGTAGTTGTCGTAGCAGTAGCCGGGCGGCTGCGCCGGTTGTGCATAGACCGGCTGCGCGTACGCGGGTTGCTGATAGACGGGCTGCGCATACGTGGGCTGCGCACTCGCCACCGACGTCACCAGCGCGCCGAGCACCGCGCCGCCGATCAGCGCACCGACGATCGCACCGCCATCCCCGCCGCCGCCACGATGACCACCGCCGTGTCCATGCGCCGACGCCTGGCCTGCCACAGTCAAACTACCGATCATCAACAAGACAAGTGCTGCGCGTTTCATGAGCTTCTCCATTTCCCGTTTGGCCGGGTTTATGGAGATCATCTTAAGCAGACGGCTAAGAAATAACTGCAGCAGTTGGTAACCGTGCATTTCAACGATTACAAATAGCGCTTCGAAAAGTCGCCTTGGAAGATTCGATTCGGATGCCGAACTTCCCTAAGAGCCGTTACAAATGGAATTGAATTCGCCAATCGGTAACAGCTTTCGCGACGCGGTCGGTAACGCGCTTCGACATCCAGAAACGATGCAGCCGCTTTTACCGCACGCGGTTTCATTTGCTAGCCACTGGTTACCGTTTGTCACCAGAACGACGTCAACTGGATCGATGGACGCGGCGTTTTCATCGTCAACGCGGCGCACTGCGTGCCACGTGTCCTCAAAGAAAAGATCAAAGGGAGTTTCAAACCATGAAGAAGATCGTCGCTGCTCTCGCATCCGCCATGCTCGTCACCACCGTATTCGCGCAGACTGCCGCAACCGATGCCGGCAAAGCGCAATTGAAGGCAAACAACGAAAAAGCCGAGGCTCAGGCAACCGCCAACAAGAAGAAGGCCGACGCACAGCACGATGCCGCGAAGGCGCAGGCATCGGCGAACGAGGACAAGGCATCGGCGCAAGCCGACGCCAACAAGGAAGCCGCGAAGGTAGCGCAGGCGACCACGCCGGAACAGGCTTCCGACGCCCGCGGTGATGCCACCAAGGCACAGGCGAAAGCCAACAAGAAGAAGCACGCTGCGCAAACCAAGGCCGACAAGAAGAAGCAGGACGCAGCGAAGGATGCCAACGTGGCGCAAGCGAAGGCCGATAAGGAAAAAGTCGAGGCGCAAAGCGACGCTAACAAGACGGCCGCCGATGCGAAGGTGGACGCGGCGAAGAAGTAAGGGAGGCCAGCGTCATCGCATCGCGCACTGGGCATTGCACATAAACAATCCAGTGCGTTCGATTCAGGCGAGCCTTCGGGCTCGCCTTTTTGCATTTCCTTTGGTCCAACTTTTTGCGTGCGACTAAAGGAAATGCTCTACTTGCCGATATCGACGAGCGGCTTATCATTCGTGAATTAAAAGAACACGAACGGAGACGCCCGACATGCGCACGCTGACCGATCAGTTGTCGCAATACGCCGAATATCATCGCGACAGGCGCAACATCGCCACGCACTTCATCGGCATTCCGCTCATCGTGCTCGCGATCGCCGCGTTGCTGAGCCGTCCCGCATGGCCCGTATTATCCGGCGCGTTTCTGCTCACACCCGCGTGGGTGCTGTTCGCGCTCGCCACGCTCTACTATCTCTGGCTCGATGTGCCGCTCGGCATCGGCATGGGTATCGTGTCCGCGTTGAGCGCGGCGTTCGGGCAGTGGGCCGCGTCACAGAGTACATGGAGCTGGCTCGCGATCGGCATCGGCATGTTCGTGATCGGCTGGGCGTTTCAGTTCGTCGGGCATGTGCGCTATGAACATCGCAAGCCGGCTTTCGTCGACGATATCGTCGGCTTGTTGATCGGGCCGCTCTTCATACTCGTCGAGCTGATGTTCGGCCTCGGCCTCATGCGCGATCTGCACGATGCCATCGAAACGCGCGCCGCGCGTTGATCAGTCCACGCGCTCGATTTCCTCCGCGACGGTTTCATGCTCGACGCTCGCGTGGTGCTCGCTCATCGGCAATGTCCGCTTGTGCGACCGCTCGCGCATCAGCAGACGCGCGCTGTGCACGCCGGTCAGCACGACGGCGATCCAGATCGGCACATAAGTACCGAGTTGCCGCGCTGAAAACGGCTCGCCGAGCAACAGGACAGCGACGCCGACGAGCAGCACCGGTTCCACGTAGCCGAGAATGCCGAAGAGCGCGATCGGCAGATGACGGCTCGCGCGCAGGTACGAAGCGAGCGCGATCGTGCTCAATGCGCCGAGTCCTGGCAGAAGCAGCAAGCCGAGACGCGGCTCGCCGGCGACATCCGCGAACGAGCCGCGCACGATCAGCATGATCGCGGCGACGGGCGCGATCAGCATGATTTCGACGGCGAACGACACGAGCGGATCGGCATTGAGCCGGCGGCGCAAGACGAAGTAAGGCGGATAGCCGAGCATCACGACGAGCGTCGGCCACGCGAACGCATGCGTGATGACCAGTTCATGCGCGACGCCCACGGCCGCCGCGGCGACGCCCGCCCACTGGAAGCCGTCGAGACGCTCGCCGTAGTGAAAGCGGCCGAGCAGCACCATCGCTAGAGGCAGAAGAAAATAGCCGAGCGATACTTCGAGCGCGCGACCGTGCAGCGGCGCCCAGAGAAAGATCCACAACTGCACGCCGAGCAGCGCGGCGGCAATAGCGAACGCCAGCAGCAGTTGCGGCGTTTTGGCGAGCCTCGCGACGAGCGCGCATAATTGCGGCCAGCGCTTGCGCAGCGCAACGAGCGCGAGCGCGCCCGGCAGTGTCCACACGATTCGCCACGCGAAGATGTCGAGCCCGTCGAGGGGCGCGAGCCATTTCGTATAGCCGGACATGAGCGCGAAGAGCGCGGAAGCGGCAACGGACAGCGCGATGCCGCGCCCCAGGTCATGCTGATTCATCGAAAGAAGCGCTACGCGCTGAAGGTGACTGCAAGCCGAACGAAACGTGAACGCGCATTCTAACGGTGCACGCGCGCAATTTTCAAAACCCGCTTCAATCGAAATTCCCGGACGTGCCCGCTTTTTGCTTCCTTCATGCTTCGCATTTCCGCATGAACTCCGCTGCCTGATCGCTGTCACTTGCGGTTGTCTTTAGCCGGTCACGATGATCGGCGACCCTTGTCGGTCCGGCATTTGCCGGTCCGGTCCCGAAGTCCGGGCGGCGCCGCGTACGAACATCCGCCGCTCACGTCATTGCATCCGCAGCAACACGCGCCGTGCCGTCATGTTCGACGATGGCACGCGAAGAAAACGCCGCATCGATGGAGACGTCATGACTCAACCTGCCTTGTCGCCCCGCTTTTCCAACGCCTTCGCAGAGGCCGTGTACGTAGGACTCAGCAAGCGTCCGCAAAAAGAACTGCCTTCGATGTATCTGTATGACGAAGTCGGCTCGGCCCTCTTCGAAGTGATCACCGCGCTGCCCGAATACGGCGTGACGCGCGCCGAAGAACGCGTGCTGAAGGCTCACGCGGCGGACATCGTCGCGGCCATGCCGGGCGATATCCAGGTCGCCGAACTGGGCAGCGGAAGCGGCCGCAAGACGCGCCTCATTCTGGAGGCGCTGTGTAAAAAGCAGCCCACCGCTTACCATCCGATTGAAATTTCTCGCACCGCCTTGCAGTTGTGCCGGCGCGAATTGAGCGATATCGAGCGCGTGTCGATCGTCGGGCACGAGCGCGATTACCTCGCGGGATTGTCGGAAGTCAGCGCAAAGCGCAAGGACGGCGAAAGACTGCTCGTGCTGTTTCTCGGCAGCACCATCGGCAACTTCGCGCGGCTCGCGGCGACGAAGTTCCTGCGCTCGATCCGCGGCATGCTCCAGCCCGGCGACGCGCTCCTGCTCGGCACCGATCTCATCAAGCCGCTGCCGGTGCTCGTCGCCGCGTACGACGATCCGATCGGCGTCACGGCCGCGTTCAATCTGAACATGCTTGCGCGGATCAATCGCGAACTCTCCGGCGACTTCCCGCTCGATGCCTTCGAGCACGTCGCGCGCTTCAACCCGGATGCGCGCAGCATCGAAATGCATCTGCGCGCGAAGCGTGCGCTGTCCGTGCGCGTGCGCGGCGCGGACCTGCACGTCGAGTTCCGCGAAGGCGAGACGATCTGGACGGAAAGCAGCCACAAATATGCGGCCGATGAAGTCGCGCCGATCGCCGCCGATGCGGGCTTCGAATGCACGCATCAGTGGCGCGACGAGCAATGGCAGTTCGCGGAGAGCCTGCTGGTCGCGAAATGATTCAGTGCTGCTCGAAGCGCTCGTAGCGCTTCTCGACGTGGCGCTCTTCGCTGTGGAAATCGGTGACGCGGGCATGCGGCGGCCCGCGTCGCAGCCATTCGAGCATCAGATCGACCTGATTGGCCGCGCCCTGCACGATCGCTTCGACGGAGCCGTCGTCGAGATTGGCGACCCAGCCGCGCACGCCGAGCGCATGCGCCTTTCTGACCGTGTAATGCCTGAAGCCGACGCCCTGCACGACGCCGCGCACCCGCACGTAATAGGTTTCGATTCTCGTATCCAGATCCGGGCCTGGCATCGTGCTCACTCCTTTCAGATGTCGATACGCCGCATTGTAGCCACGCTCGTCAACTCAGACGGAAAGGCTGCGCCATGTCCGCGCGCTCGCCCGAACGCGGATGCGGCACGCGCGGCAGCGTCACTACGAACACCGTGCCGGATTCGGCGGTGGAGTGCGCCTTGACATCGCCGCCGTGCATCTGAGCGATCTCGCGCGTGATGTAGAGCCCGAGCCCGAGACCGCTCGATTCGTGCTGACGCCGGCCCGAGCGATACGGCGCGAAGATCGTCGGCAGAACGTCGGCGGGAATTTCGCCCGCATTCTGCACGGTGATGATCACGTCGTCGGCGTTGCCGTCGAGGCGCACCTGAATCGCCGAGCCTTCGAGCCCGTGTTGCAGCGCGTTGCCGATGAGATTCGAAAACACTTGCGAGAGCAGATCGCCGTCGCCCTGCAAAAGCGTATCGCCCTGACGCAGCACGAAGATGCGCCCTTCGCCGACCCGCGCCTCGTATTCGTCGACGATATTCTTCGCGAGCGTCATCAACTCCACCGCGCGCGGCTGCAAGGTCACGCGTCCGCCGCGCAGTCGCGCGAGGTTCAGCAACTGATCGACCATGCGCACCATGCGCATGCCGCTCGACTTGATGCGCGTGCCGATATTCGCGACGTTCTCGTCCGGCACGAAGCGCGCGAGATATTCCGCCGACGCGATCACCGCCGAGAGCGGCGTGCGCAGATCGTGGCCGAGCACGGCCATCAGCATCTCGTTCGCATCGAGCAGTTGCTGCACGGTCGCGAGTTGCGTCGCGAGCTGCTGCTTCTGGCGCTCCATCTGGATGAACACATCGACCTTCGAATTGAGGATGCGCGAATCGAAGGGCTTGTAGAGAAAGTCCACCGCGCCCGCTTCATAGCCGCGGAAAGTGCGGCTCGCGTCCTGCGCCGTCGCCGTGAGGAAGATGATCGGCACGTGCGCGGTGCGCGGGCTGCCGCGCATCAGCTCGGCGAGTTCGAACCCGTCCATGCCGGGCATGTTGACGTCGAGAATGGCGAGCGCGACTTCGTGCTTGAGCAGAAGCTCGAGCGCGGCCGGTCCCGATTCGGCTTTCAGCACCGACAGATCCGGCCGCGCGAGCGACGCTTCGAGCGCGGTGATGTTGTTGCGGATGTCGTCGACGATCAGCACGTGGATGGGTTGCGTCATCTGGTGACTCCTTGCCTTGCTTCCTTCATTGCCTGTAGCCGATGCACTGCGTGAGCCGCATCGCCATGTGATCCAGCGTGAGCACTTCGTTCACCGCGCCTTGCGCGATGGCCGCGAGCGGCATCGCGGGCGCGCTCGCCGTCGCCGGGTCCTGCGCCCAGCATGCGCCGCCCGCATCGCGGATCGCGCGTGCGCCGCGCGCACCGTCGTCGTTCGCGCCGGACAGCACGATGCCGAGCAGCCGCTCGCCATACGCATGCGCCGCCGATTCGAACAGCACATCCACCGATGGCCGCGAAAAGCGCACGGGCGGATCGACCGACAGCGCGATCGCCGGCGCTGCGCCGCCCTCCGCCTCGACGAGCATGTGATAACCCGGCGGCGCGAAATACACGGTGCCCGGCGCGATTTCGTCCTTGTCGAAAGGCTCCACGATGGCCATCTCGCAGCGCGTCGCGAACAATCCGGGCAGGAGGCTCGGCTGCCCCTGACGCACATGCACCACGACGAGCACCGGCGGCGCGAACGCCTTCGGCAACGCGGGCAGCAAGTGATTGAGCGCCTCGACGCCGCCCGCCGATGCGCCGATCACGACTGCCCCGATGCGGTTCGCGTCGATCATCGTCACACCTTCTGATAAAGCCGCTCGCGCGGATTGAAGTCCGCGAAACGGTCTGCGTACGTGGAAAAGCGCAGGCTCTCCTTGCTGCCGAGACCGAGAAACCCGCGCCGCACGAGCGAATCGCTGAAGAGGCCGAGCGCGCGATCCTGCAGCGCGCGATCGAAATAGATCAGCACATTGCGGCACGACACCAGATGCGCTTCGAGAAACACGCTGTCCGTCGCGAGACTATGATCCGCGAACACGACGCGCGACTTGAGCGTCTGCGAGAACTTCGCCGCGCCGTAGGCCGCGTGATAATAGTCCGAGAGCGAACGCTTGCCGCCCGCCGCCAGATAGTTCTGGCTGAAGCCCGCCATGCGCTCCAGCGGATAAATGCCGCTTTCCGCCTGACGCAATGCTTCGGCGTTGATGTCGGTCGCGTAGAACACCGTGCGGTCCGCGATCTTCTCCTCCGCGAACAGCACCGCGAGCGACCACAGCTCCTCGCCGCTGCTGCATCCCGCGACCCACACCTTGATCGACGGATACGTCTGCAGAATCGGCACGACCTGTTCGCGGATCGCGCGAAAATACTGCGGGTCGCGGAACATCTCGCTCACCTGCACGGTGAGGTACTGAAAGAGCCGCGCGAACAAAGCCGGGTCGCGCAGAATGCGCTCCTGAAGATGCGACAGCGTCGGCACACCGAAATCGTGCACCGCCTGCGCGAGTCTGCGCCTCAGCGAACTCACGGAGTAATGCCGGAAGTCGTGCTGATAGCGCAGGTAGATCGCTTCCAGAATCAGCTTCAGTTCGATGTCGAACGTCGCTTCTTCGTCGTGCCGGCCGTCATTCATCTGAGAGATGGGTCCGTTCATCGCTGGCGCAGCCATACGCGGCACAGCGACACGAGCTTATCCACGTCGATGGGCTTGGATATGTAATCGTCCGCACCCGCTTCGAGACATTTCTGGCGATCGCTCGGCATCGCCTTCGCCGTCAGCGCGATGATCGGCAGGCGCGCATGTTCCGCGCGCTTGCGGATTTCGGTCATCGCGGTGAGGCCGTCCATCTCGGGCATCATGACATCCATGAGAACGAGGTCGATGTCGCCGCGGCGCGCGAGCGCTTCGAGCGCCTCGCGTCCGTTGCGCGCGATTTCGAGCGTCGCGCCGAGCGGCTCGATCACGCGCGAGAGCGCGAAGATATTGCGCACGTCGTCTTCGGCGAGCAGGATCGTGCGGCCCTCGAACACGTCGTCGCGCTGACGCGCCGCGCGCAGCATGCGCTGCTGCTCGGGCGGCAACGCGCTTTCCACGCTATGCAGGAACAACGTGACTTCATCGAGCAGACGCTCCGGCGATTTCGCTCCCTTGATGATGATCGATTTCGAGTAGCGGCGCAGACGCTGCTCCTCGTCCTGCGACAACAGCCGTCCCGTATAGACGATGACCGGCGGCGATGCCTGCCCGCCGCCCGCCGACACGCGTTCGAGCAATTCGTAGCCGGAGCCGTCGGGCAGCGCGAGATCCATCACGACGCAATCGAACGGCGCGCGCTGCATTTCCTCGATGGCCTCCGCGATCGATCCCGCTTCCACGATGCCCACGGTCTCGCTCGCGAGCAGCGCGTGAATGCTCTGGCGCAGCGCCGGATCGTCCTCGACGACGAGCACGCGGCGCATGCCCTGCGACGAGCGCGCTTCGAGCTTGCGGATCGCGTGGGCGAGATCGTCGCGCGCGCTCGGCTTGAGCGTATAGCCGATTGCGCCGAGATGCAGCGCGACATCGGCGTGATCGGTCGCGGAGACGACGTGAATCGGGATGTGGCGTGTGAGCGGATCGTGCTTCAGCCATTCGAGCACCGTGAGACCCGACTGATCCGGCAGACCAATGTCGAGCAGAATTCCGTTCGGCTGGAGCGAGCGCGCGAGCTCGACGCCCTGCGTCGCCGTGGCGGCGTGCACGCAGTCGAAGTCGAGTTCGTGGGCGAGATCGTAGAGAATGCCGGCGAACGGCTGATCGTCCTCGATGACGAGAATCACGCGGCCCGGACGCTTGCGGTCGGCACGATCGTCGGCGATGGCCATCGGCTCGTGCATCGCGACCGGCGGATGAACTTGCTGCGGCTGCATCGGCGCGGGCGCGGGTGCCGGGGCGGCGGCCGGCGCCGGCTCGCTCGCTTGGGCGATCGTATCGAGCTTCGCGGTGACGGTGCCTTCACGCACGGCGATAGGCAGCCTCACCGAAAACACGCTGCCGTGCCCGAGTTCGCTCGACACGGACACCGAGCCGCCGAGCAGCCGCGAGAACTCGCGCGAAATCGACAGCCCGAGGCCGCTGCCGCCGTATTTGCGGCTCGTGGTGCCGTCGGCCTGCTGGAAGGCCTGGAAGATCATGTCCTGCTTCTCGCGCGCGATGCCGATGCCCGTGTCGCGCACGTCGAAGCGCAGCGCATTGTCGCCCGCGCGCTCGACCGCGACCGTCACGCTGCCGCGCTCGGTGAACTTGAACGCGTTCGACAGCAGATTGCGCAGCACCTGCAGGAGCCGCTGGCTGTCGGTGACGAAATACTGCGGCACGTTCTCGCCGTGCTGCGTGATGAATTCGACGCCCTTGCTTCCGGCAACCGGCGCAAAGGACTGCCGCAGCGTCTGCAGGATCGAATCGACGGACGTGGGCGCGAACTGCACGTCCATCTGTCCTGCCTCGACCTTCGACAAATCGAGAATGTCGTTGATGAGCGAAAGCAGATCGCTGTTCGACGAATGGATCGTGGCCGCGTAGCGCACCTGTTCGTCGGTCAGGTTGCCCTGCTTGTTGTCCTGCAGGAGCTTCGCGAGGATGAGCGAGCTATTGAGCGGCGTGCGCAGTTCGTGCGACATGTTCGCGAGGAACTCCGACTTGTACTGGCTCGCGCGCTCCATTTCCAGCGCGTTCGCGGTCAGTTCCTGCTGCGCCTGCAGAAGCTCGGCCTTTTGCCGCTCCAGATGCTGCGTATGCTCTTCGAGCTGGACATTGGTTTGTTCGAGTTCCGCCTGCTGCTGTTCGAGACGCCCCTGCGAATCCTGCAGCGCGCGGCCGCGCTCTTCGAGTTCCTCGTTCGACACGCGCAGCTCTTCCTGCTGCACCTGCAATTCCTCGCTCTGGCGCTGCGTTTCTTCGAGCAGTTCGACGAGACGCGCGCGATAACGCGCCGAACGCAGCGCCATGCCGATCGGTTCCGACGCCATGTCGAGCAGCGCGCGGGCATCGTCGAAACGTCCTTCGTTGCCGACGAAGCCGAGCTCGATCGCGCCCGCGACATCGCCATCGGCGAAGAGCGGGGCGATCAGCACGCGCGATGCCGTCGCCGATCCGAGCGCGGAACCGGCTTTCAGATAATGCGACGATGCGTCGCGCAGTTCGAGCACGCGCGCTTCCTCGATCGCCTGACCGACGAGCCCTTCGCCCCGCGCGATCCTCGCCGGCGCGCCGCCTTCGTCCGGCAGCGCCCACGCGCCGACGCGCACGAGCGCATCGCCGTCGAGCGCATAGACCACGCCGACTTTCGCTTCCACGTACGGAATGATCGAACGCAGGATGCTCACGCCGATCGAAGCCGGTGACTGCTCGCCGCGCAATTTGACGCCGAGCTGCACGATGCCCTGCTGCAGCCAGGTCGTGCGTTGTACGGCCAGCCGCGATTTGATATATAGATGCGCCACCGCCGCGAGCGCGAGCAGCACGACGATGCCCATCGCGCGATTGATCTGGAGCACGTCGCGGCTCGTGTTCGGGTCCGCGGCCGCGAGTGCGTATCCTGCGATCATCAGCACGGCCGATGCGCCCGCGGTGACGATCGGCACCGACGGCCGGTCGGCCCAGACGCACAGCACGACCGGCAGCACGTAGAAGATCCAGATCGCGACGCGCATCGGCGTGAGTACATCGATGCTGAACACGACCGCGAGCGAGAGCGCGATGGCGAGGTAAATCCAGGAGCGTAGGTTTCGAGTGTCTAGAGGCATCGTCCACCGGTTCTGTTCATGTTTTGCGCGGGCCTCGCGCCGGCAGCAGGCACGGACCTTAGCATGACGCGCAAGCCCTTGTCACATCGGGCTTTGCAGCCGATCGGCGCATGCTTTCCCGCGCGGCAGTTGTTACGAAAGACGGCCGCGCCAGTATTTTCAACGAGGTAAGAATGACTGATTTTTCCGGCTCTCGCGTGCTCGTCACGGGCGCCTCGGGGTTCGTCGGGTCCGCGGTCGCGCGGCTCGCCATCGAACGGGGTTTCGACGTGCGCGTGCTCGTGCGCAAGACCAGCCCGCGCAAGAACGTCGAATCGCTGAATGCGGAGATCGTCGTCGGCGATATGCGCGACGAAGCGTCGATGCGCGCCGCGCTCAAGGGCGTGCGATTCCTTTTCCACGTCGCCGCCGATTACCGCATCTGGGCGCCGGACCCGAGCGAGATCGAGCGCGCGAATCTCGAAGGCACCGAGGCGACGATGCGCGCGGCGTTAGCGGAAGGCGTAGAACGCATCGTTTATACCAGCAGCGTCGCGACCCTGAAGGTGACGAGTTCCGGCGCAATCGCCGACGAGACCAAGCCATCGGACCCGGCGAGCACCATCGGCGCGTACAAGCGCAGCAAGGTGCTCGCCGAGCGCGCCGTCGAGCGCATGGTCGCGCAGAACGCGCTGCCCGCGGTGATCGTGAATCCGTCGACGCCGATCGGCCCGCGCGACGTGCGTCCGACACCAACCGGGCGCATCATCGTCGAAGCGGCGACGGGCAAGATCCCCGCTTTCGTCGATACGGGCTTGAATCTCGTCCATGTCGATGATGTCGCGAACGGGCACTTTCTGGCGCTGGAGCGCGGCAACATCGGCGAGCGGTACATCCTCGGCGGCGAGAATCTGCCCTTGCAGCAGATGCTCGCGGACATCGCCGGATTCGTCGGACGCAAACCGCCGACGATCAAGCTGCCGCGCGGGCCGCTCTATCCGGTGGCGCTGGGCGCTGAGCTGATCGCCAAGCTGACCGGCAAGGAGCCGATGGTCACGCGCGACGCGCTGCGGATGTCGAAGAACAAGATGTACTTCACGTCGGCGAAGGCCGAACGCGAGCTGGGATACAGCGCGCGGCCGTACCAGCAGGGATTGAAGGATGCGCTCGACTGGTTCCGGGCGAACGGTTATCTCGCAGGATGAAGCACGGAATCATTTCATGAAACGTTCCGGCCGAGGCAACGAGGCGCAGGAGTGCAACTCTTGTATAAGACTCGAAAAAAGTTAAGTCATTGAAATAGCAAGAAAAACGTCCGTTTTGGCCCGTCTCGCACGGCGAGATTCACACGCGCGCCCCGCAAAAATCAGGCAGAATAGCGGTTTGTTGCCGGAGGGGTGCCGAGGCCGGCGGTTTTTTCCAACCTGTTTTCGGATGTCGAGACAAGCGATGAGTAATCAGCAACCCACCATCATCTACACCCTGACCGACGAAGCTCCGCTGCTCGCGACCAGCGCCTTTCTGCCGATCATCCGTGCCTTCACCGCGCCGGCGGGCGTCAATGTCGCGACGAGCGACATCTCCGTGGCCGCGCGTATCCTCGGCGAATTCCCCGAATTCCTGACCGACGAGCAGAAGGTCCCCGACAACCTCGCCGAACTCGGCCGCCTCACGCAGCTCGACGACACGAACATCATCAAGCTGCCGAACATCAGCGCGTCCCTGCACCAGTTGACGAGCGCGATCAAGGAGCTTCAGTCGAAGGGCTACAAGCTGCCCGACTACCCCGAAGAGCCGAAGAACGACGAAGAGAAAGCCATTCGCGCGCGTTATGGCAAGTGCCTCGGCTCGGCCGTGAACCCGGTTCTGCGCGAAGGCAACTCGGACCGCCGCGCGCCGCTCGCCGTGAAGAACTACGCGAAGAAGCATCCGCACAGCATGGGCGAGTGGAGCATGGCTTCGCGCACGCACGTCGCGCACATGAAGCATGGCGACTTCTATCACGGCGAAAAGTCGGTCACGAATGACAAGGCGCGTGAAGTGCGCATGGAACTCGTCACGAAGCGCGGCGAGACCATCGTGCTCAAGCCGAAGGTCAAGCTGCAGGACGGCGAGATCGTCGACAGCATGTTCATGAGCAAGAAGGCGCTGGTCGAATTCTACGAAGAGCAGATGGAAGACGCGCGGAAGACCGGTGTCATGCTGTCGCTGCACGTGAAGGCGACCATGATGAAGGTCTCGCACCCGATCGTCTTCGGCCACGCCGTGAAGGTGTTCTACAAGGATGCGTTCGAGAAGCACGCGAAGCTCTTCGAAGAACTCGGCATCAATGTGAACAATGGCCTCGTCGACCTGTACACGAAGATCGAGACGCTGCCGGAATCGCAGCGCGATGAAGTCATCCGCGACATGCACGCGTGCCACGAGCACCGCCCGGCGCTCGCGATGGTCGATTCGGCCAAGGGCATCTCGAACCTGCATGCGCCGAACGACGTGATCGTCGATGCCTCCATGCCCGCGATGATCCGCGCCGGCGGCAAGATGTGGGGCGCCGATGGCCGTCCGCAAGACACGAAGTGCCTGATTCCGGAAAGCACGTTCGCGCGCATTTATCAGGAAATCATCAACTTCTGCAAGACCAACGGCGCGTTCGATCCCAAGACCATGGGCACGGTGCCGAATGTCGGCCTGATGGCGCAGAAGGCCGAGGAGTACGGCTCGCACGACAAGACGTTCGAGATCGCGGAAGACGGCACGGCGCGCATCGTCGATAACGCGACGAACGAAGTCATCGAAGGACTCACGCAGGAAGTCGAGAAGGGCGACATCTGGCGCATGTGCCTCGTGAAGGATGCGCCGATCCGCGACTGGGTGAAGCTCGCCGTCACGCGCGTGAAGAACTCGGGCACGCCGGCGGTGTTCTGGCTCGACCCGTATCGTCCGCACGAAGCCGAGCTCATCAAGAAGGTCGAGACGTACCTGAAGGACTACGACACCGAAGGCTTGGAAATCCACATCATGTCGCAAGTGCGCGCGATGCGTTACACGCTCGAGCGCGTGATTCGCGGCATGGACACGATTTCGGTCACCGGCAACATCCTGCGCGACTACCTCACCGACCTGTTCCCGATCATGGAACTCGGCACGAGCGCGAAGATGCTGTCGATCGTTCCGCTGATGGCGGGCGGCGGGCTGTACGAGACGGGCGCGGGCGGCTCGGCGCCGAAGCACGTGCAGCAGCTCGTGCAGGAAAACCATCTGCGCTGGGACTCGCTCGGCGAATTCCTCGCGCTGGCGGTGTCGCTCGAAGAGCTCGGCATCAAGAACGACAACGCGCGTGCGAAGCTCGTTGCGAAGGCGCTCGATGCCGCCACCGGCAAGCTGCTCGACAACAACAAGAGCCCGTCGCCGAAGACCGGCCTGCTCGACAATCGGGGCAGCCAGTTCTATCTCGCGATGTACTGGGCGCAAGAACTCGCGTCGCAGACGGACGACAAGGAACTCGCGCAACTGTTCGCGCCGCTCGCGAAGACGCTGGCTGAAAACGAGCAGAAGATCGTCGACGAACTCGCTGCCGTGCAGGGCAATGCGGCGGACATCGGCGGCTACTACAAGCCGGACGAGCAGAAGCTCGAAGCGGTGATGCGTCCGAGCAAGACGCTCAACGCGGCGCTCGCGGAAGTGAGCGCGAAGTAAGGCGATACGGGCGCGTCATGCGCCCCGATGAACCGGCATCTCTTCGGGGATGCCGGTTTTGTTTTGCGCCATCGGCGTCGAAGAAATCTGTCGTGTAATCCGCAGTTTCGGTGCAATTGGTTACAACCTGTGCCGACCTCGCCAAATTCGAGCGGGTAGAATCGTTGCCTCGCCGCCCGCTTGCCAGACACAGACACACTCGCATGAATCTACAAGACCAGCTCGGCGCGCTTGAGTCGAGCCTCGACACGCTCCTCCAGACCGCCGCCGCATCTGTCCGATCATCCGTTGCATCGACCGAAACCGCTTCGACGTCCGTTGCGGCTTCGCCGGATGAACCGCCCGCGTTGGGCGACGTGAGCGAACCGGCCGATTCCGCCGCGCCCGCCGAACCGCCCGGTCTGAACGAGCCGCCCACGCTTGTCGTCTCGCGTCCGGAACGCGATGCAGTTGAAATGACGATTGCGGGCAAGACGGTGAAGTTGAGCCCGGAGGGGGTGTCGGAGTTGATCGAGGAGTTGTCGAACGTGCGGGCGTCGATGTCGGCGGAGCAGCCGGGGGGTATCGCGCCTGGATGGCGCTTTGCGGCTACCAAGAATCCCGTCATGGCGACGCAGAAATATGCCAACGGCGATCGGCTGCTGGTCATGCGTCATGCCGGGCATGGGTGGGTGCCGTTTACGTTTTCGCCCAACATGGTCATCGAGTTGTATGCCATGTTGACTAAGAAATAGGCTCCGTTTTTTCTTCGCTGGGTCCCGGTTTCGTGTCGGTCTATTAGCACTGCCCCTCCCCGGGGCGGGGGTCACTTTCTTTGCTGCTGCAAAGAAAGTAACCAAAGAAAGCAGCTTCTCATCGCCCGCGGTCACACGCACGTTGACCATGCTTGCCAGCCGCCAATGGTCCTCGCCTAAGTGTCGCCCTCGAAGGACCAACTGGGCTTGGCTCGCGCACGGTCTGCCGCCCGAGACGTTTCAGCGCGCTGGTTCAGCACCAAATAGCTTCGGCACAGCGCTGCGCGCTGCCGCCGGGTCCGCAAGGGAAACCATCGGTGTACGCAGTGCATTGAGATGGTGGCGTTAGCAACGAAGCGCACGCACACCCGATTGACCGGTCGGCCGCGAAGCGGGCCGGAGCTATTTGGTGCTGAACCAGTGTGTTGTGTGGCGCGATGTGTCAGACCGTGCGCGAGCCAAGCCCGGTCAGTCCTTCGAGGGCGACACTTAGGCGAGTGCCATCGGCGGCTGGCAAGCATGGCTAAACTGCGTGTGACCGTGGGCTTAAGCGAGCTGCTTTCTTTGGTTACTTTCTTTGCAGCAGCAAAGAAAGTGACTGCCGCCCCGCACAGGGGCAGTGCTAATAGACCACCGCGACAATGGGATCCGGCGAAACAAAAAACCCACCTACGATCCCTCCTGCCCCGGCGCCTGCACCCGCGCCTTCCACTGCCCGCCTTTCCCGCTCCAGTAACGCACCGCCGAGCCGATCGTCGCGCTCACATAAAACAACGCAACGAGCGGCAGAAGCGGCGCCCACAACAGCGACCTGCGGTAATAGCGCAGCATTGGACCATACGCGATGCACATGAACGCCCACGCCGCGCACGCCGGCCAGGCCCGCGCGCCATAAGCCAGCGCAAGCACCGGCGGCGCGAGATAAATCACCGCCATGCCGAGCACGGTGCCGGCGAGCAGCAACGGCGAATAGCGCAACTGCGTAAACGCCGTGCGGGCGATCATGTTCCAGATCTCTCGCCAACTATCGTAAGGACGCAGCGATTCGCTGCGATCGGCGAGATCGAGGCGAATCGGCCGCGCGTCGTTGCGGCCCGCGCGATGCTTGATGCGCGCGGCGAGACTGCAATCGTCGATCAGTTCCTGACGGATCGATTCGATCCCGCCCGCCTCCACCAGCGCCGAGCGGCGCACGAGCATGCAGCCGCCCGCCGCGCCGGCAGTCGGCTTCTTCACGTCGTTGACCCAGGCGAACGGATAAAGCTTCGCGAAGAAGAACACGAACGCCGGAATCAGCACCTTCTCCCACAGCGAATCGCAACGCAAACGCACCATCAGCGAAACCAGATCGCGGTCCTCGAGAATCGTGCGCGCGACGAGCTGCGTCGCGGCATCGGCCGGATGGTAAATGTCCGCGTCGGTCAGAAGCAGGAACTCGGCGGGCAGCCCGAGCGAATCGATCGCTCCGATGCCCTGCGACTGCGCCCACACCTTGCCCGACCAGCCCGGCGGCAGCGGCTGTGCGGTCAGCACGGTCAGACGGTCTTCGAGCCCGAGATCGCGTGCGGCGGCGAGCGCGACCTGAGCGGTGCCGTCGGTGCTGTGGTCATCGACGACGATCACATGGAACGCGCCCGCGTAGTCCTGCTTCAGGAGCGAGCCGACCGCGCGCCCGATGACGTCGGCCTCGTTGCGCGCCGGCACGACGGCCACGAGCGCGGGCCATGCGCCACGACGCGCGATCTCCGCGTTGCCAACGGCGTGGACCGTCGTACCCGACAGCGCCGGCGCGGGTTCCGCGCGCCAGAAGCCGCCGCGGGCGAACAGCAGCACGATCCAGATCAAAAAAGACAGCCAGGCGATCAGTAGCATGAAATAAACAATTAGCTTGGAAAGAGTGGCGCAGCCGAATGGCGCGGTCGACGAGGCGTTGCGAGAAAAATACACAAATCGAACGACGCCGGGAGTCCGTCCGGAAGGCCGCCGGGCGGGGCGCATCGGCGCAAGTCTCGCCGCCATGCGGTCCGAGGCGTTCGACAGTTTACTGGGTTCTGAAAATTGCCGTATCGACGCGCGCTGGGCGGTTGCACGCAGTGAAGCGGGCATTGAGCACCCAAAAAGGGAACGGGTTAGAATACGCGGTCAACTTCGGCGCGCAGACCCAATCACCGTGTCTTTTTTTCCGGTCTGCTTTCCCGGGGCGTTTTTAACGTCTCCGAGGCGTCGTGAAGGCCGAATCAAAGGAAAGCGCGAGCTTCGCGCCGGCTAACCCCGAAACCCGCGTCAGTCGGAGTTCGTTCGAATATGCGTATCATCCTTGCTCAACCCCGCGGCTTTTGTGCGGGTGTGGTCCGTGCGATCGAAATCGTCGATCGGGCCCTCGAACGACATGGCGCCCCCGTCTATGTGCGTCACGAGATCGTTCACAACCGTCATGTCGTCGATAATCTGCGCAGCAAGGGTGCGCGTTTCGTCGAGGAACTGGATGAAGTGCCGCACGGCGCGGTCGCGATCTTCAGCGCGCACGGCGTCGCGCAGAGTGTCGAGAAAGATGCGCAGACGCGCGGGCTCGATGTGCTGGACGCCACCTGCCCGCTCGTCACCAAAGTTCACGTGCAAGGCCGCCAGTATGTATCGCAGGGGCGCACGCTCATTTTGATCGGCCATGCGGGCCATCCGGAAGTCGAAGGCACGATCGGGCAGATTCCGGGCGAAGTCGTGCTGGTGCAAAGCGAAGCCGAAGTGGAGAAGATGACCCTCGCGCCCGATACGCCCGTCGCTTACGTCACGCAGACCACGCTTTCGGTCGATGACACGCGCGGCATCATCGATGCCTTGCAGCGCCGCTTCACGGATATCGTCGGCCCGGACACGCGCGACATCTGCTACGCGACGCAAAACCGCCAGGCCGCCGTGCGCGAGCTGTCGAGCCAGGTGGATGTGCTGCTCGTGGTCGGCGCGACCAACAGTTCCAATTCGAACCGCCTGCGGGAAATCGGCGCCGAAACCGGCGTTCCGAGCTACCTCGTCGCGGACGGTTCAGAGATCAGGCCGGAGTGGTTTGCCAATGTGCAGACGGTCGGCATCACCGCGGGCGCTTCGGCGCCCGAGGAAATGGTCAAACATGTGATCGATGCCCTGCGCGCGTTCGGAAACGTCGAAGTCACGACGATGAACGGCCGCGAGGAAAAGGTCGAATTCAAACTTCCCGCGAAGCTCACTCAGCCGGTCGCCGCCGTTGCGGCAACCGCGACTCGCGAAGAATAAGGAGAGGACGCAATTGTCTATCCCGATGCTCCAGAAGGCCCGCGTAGGCGCCTACATCTTCAAGCAGCACTTCACGGGCACCAAGCGTTACCCGCTCGCGCTGATGCTGGAACCGCTGTTCCGCTGCAATCTCGCCTGTAACGGCTGCGGCAAGATCGATTATCCGGATCCGATCCTGAACCAGCGTCTGTCGCTGGAAGAGTGTCTCGGCGCTGTCGACGAATGCGGCGCGCCGGTCGTGTCGATCGCGGGCGGCGAACCGCTGCTGCACAAGGAAATGCCGCAGATCGTGAAGGGCATCATGGCGCGCAAGAAGTTCGTGTATCTCTGCACGAACGCGCTCTTGATGGAAAAGAAGATGGACGACTACGAGCCGAGCCCGTACTTCGTCTGGTCGGTGCACCTCGACGGCGACCGCGAGGCGCACGATCACTCGGTTTCGCAGCCGGGCACCTACGACAAGGCCGTCGCCGCGATCAAGGAAGCGAAGCGCCGGGGCTTCCGCGTGAACATCAACTGCACGCTGTTCAACGATGCGGAACCGGAGCGCGTGGCAAAGTTCTTCGACACGCTCGGCCCGATCGGCGTCGATGGCATCACGGTCTCGCCGGGCTATGCCTACGAGCGCGCGCCGGATCAGCAGCACTTCCTGAATCGCGAAAAGACCAAGAACCTGTTCCGCGAAATCTTCAAGCGCGGCAACAACGGCAAGAACTGGTCGTTCAGCCAGTCGACGCTGTTCCTCGATTTTCTCGCGGGCAACCAGACGTATCAGTGCACGCCTTGGGGCAACCCGGCGCGTACCGTGTTCGGTTGGCAAAAGCCGTGCTATCTGGTCGGCGAAGGTTATGTGAAGACCTTCAAGGAACTGATGGAAACCACCGATTGGGACAAGTACGGCACGGGCAAGTACGAAAAGTGCGCGGACTGCATGGTCCACTGCGGCTTCGAAGCGACCGCCGTGATGGATACGGTGGCGCATCCGCTGAAGGCCGCGAAGATCGCTCTTTCGGGTCCGCGCACGACGGGCGCATTCGCGAAGGATCTGCCGATCGACAAGCAGCGTCCGGCCGAGTACGTGTTCTCGAAGCACGTGGAGATCAAGCTGGAAGAGATCGGCCGCACGCAGAAGAACAAGGGTGCGAAGACAGCGGCGGCGGTGAACTGAACCGCGCGTTGAACGTGTAGAAATGCGAGGGGCGGGTGACTTGGGTCATCCGCCCTTTTTGTTTTTGATGAAGAGCAAAAAACGCGACGGCTCCTCACCGTCGCGTTCTCGTCAGCTGCCGCCAAGCACCATCAACTCAACAGCACTTCCCCGCCCCCGATCCATACCTCGCCTCCTGACGCTCGCGGAAAAACTCCGCATAGCTCATCATCGGCTTGTCGGGATGCGTCGTCTGCATATGCGTGACATACGCGTCGTAATCAGGCATCCCGACCATCAGACGCATCGCCTGGCCGAGATACCGTCCTGCTTGCCGAAGATCGGTGAACATCGTGCGCTCCCTAGTGGCCCGAACGAACCGCCGCGCTCGCGCCGGCGGGCATCGCTTCGAAAGGCGTCTCGCGCACTGTCGGCTTCGTTTCGCGACGCGCGCGCAACACCGCCAGCACGCCATACACCGCGATGCTCACCACCACGAAGATGAACAAGCCGGCAAGCGCCGCATCGACGTAATCGTTAAAGATGATCCGCTGCATTTCCGCGAGCGACTTCGCCGGCGCCATCACCTTGCCCGCGTCGTACGCATCCTTCAGCTTGCCCGCGTGCGCGAGGAAGCCGACCTTCGGATTCGCGTCGAAAATTTTCTGCCAGCCGGCCGTCAACGTGCAGATGAGCAGCCAGATCGTCGGCAGCAGCGTGACCCACGCATAGCGCTCGCGCTTCATCTTGAACAGCACGACGGTGCCGAGCATCAGCGCGATGCCCGCGAGCATCTGGTTCGAGATGCCGAAGAGCGGCCACAACGTGTTGATGCCGCCGAACGGATCGACCACGCCCTGATACAGGAAGTAGCCCCACGCGGCGACGCACAGACCCGTCGCGACGAGGTTGGCCGGAAGCGACTCCGTGCGGCGCAGCGCCGGATGGAACGTGCCGAGCAGATCCTGCAGCATGAAGCGGCCGGCGCGCGTGCCCGCATCGACGGCGGTCAGGATGAAGAGCGCCTCGAACAGAATGGCGAAGTGATACCAGAACGCCATCATCGCCGGGCCGCCGATCACCTGATGAAGAATGTGCGCCATGCCGACCGCGAGCGTCGGCGCGCCGCCGGCACGCGCCACGATGGTCGTCTCACCGACCGCCTTCGCTGTCGATGTCAGCATGTCCGGCGTCAGCAGGAAGCCCCAGCTCGACACGGTCTGCGCGACCGCTTCGGGCGTCGAGCCGAGCAGCGCGGCGGGGCTGTTCATCGCGAAGTACACGCCCGGCTCGATCACGCAGGCGGCGACGAGCGCCATCATCGCGACGAACGATTCCATCAGCATCGCGCCATAGCCGATGAAGCGCATGTTGGCTTCGTTATCGATCATCTTCGGCGTCGTGCCCGACGAGATCAGCGCGTGAAAGCCCGACACCGCGCCGCACGCGATCGTGATGAACAGGAACGGGAACAGGTTGCCCGACCACACCGGCCCGCTGCCATCGACGAACTTCGTGAACGCCGGCATCTTCAGCTCGGGCGCGACGATCAGAATGCCGATCGCGAGGCCGAGAATCGTGCCGATCTTGAGGAACGTCGACAGATAATCGCGCGGCGCGAGCAGCAGCCACACCGGCAACACCGACGCGACGAAACCGTAGCCGATCAGGATCCACACGAGCTGCACGCCGGTGAACGTGAAGTACGGCGCGAGCGTCGCCGATTCGGCGACTTGCCCGCCGTACACGATCGCGAGCATCAGACCGATGAAGCCGATGATCGACACCTCGCCGATGCGACCCGGACGAATGTAGCGCGTATAGACGCCCATGAAGAGCGCGATCGGAATGGTCGCCGCGACCGTGAACGTGCCCCACGGCGAATTGGTGAGCGCCTTCACGACGATCAGCGCGAGCACCGCGAGAATGATCACCATGATGAGGAACGCGCCGAAGAGCGCGATCACGCCGGGCACGGTGCCGAGCTCCATCTTGATGAGATCGCCGAGCGAGCGGCCGTCGCGGCGCGTCGAGATGAACAGGACGACGAAGTCCTGCACCGCGCCCGCGAACACCACGCCGCCGAGAATCCACAGCATGCCGGGCGTGTAGCCCATCTGCGCGGCCAGCACCGGGCCGACCAGTGGACCCGCGCCCGCGATCGCCGCGAAGTGATGCCCGAAGAGCACGTACTTGTTCGTCGGCACGTAGTCGAGGCCATCGTTATGACGAACGGCCGGCGTCATGCGCAGGCCGTCGAGCTGCAGGACCTTCGACGCAATGAAGCGCGAGTAGAACCGGTAAGCGATGAGATAGACGCAGACCGCCGCGATGACGATCCATAGCGCGCTGATGCGCTCGCCGTGCGCGAGTGCAATAGTGCCGAATGCGAACGCGCCCAATAGCGCGAGCGCGATCCAGCCCAGGAATCCGGAAGCCCGATTCATGGCGTCTCCTTAGTTATTGACCCGTCAGGTCGATGGATGCGCCGTGATAGCGCATTGGGCGGTAGTATTCGCTTTCGCCACGGCGCTTACAAGCGCATAACTACGTATGCGCGCTACGTGGCTTCACGTAGCGGAAAACCCTGTATCGATGAACCTCAAGGCTAAGATCTTCCTGCTCGCGATCGTTCCGTTCGCACTGGCGATCGGCGGCATCACCTACGGCGTGCGCCAGCAGGCGCAATCGCTCGCGCAGGCGCAGCACGACACCACGCAGGCCGCGTACATGTCGAGCAAGGAAATCGAGCTGCGGCATTACGTCGAGATCGCGAAGAGCGCCATCGCACCGTACTACGATGCACCCGCCACCGATCCGCGCAGCGACGACGAACGCCGCCGCCTCGCGCTCGACGCGCTGCAGCGCCTCGACTTCGGACAGGACGGCTACTTTTTCGTCTACACGATGCACGGCACGTCGCTCATGCATCCGCGCCAGCCGGATCTCGTCGGACGCGATCTCTGGCTGATGCGCGATCCGAACGGCGCGCTGACCATTCAGGAACTCGTCAAGCAGGCATCGAAAGGCGGCGGCTACGTGCGCTACGTCTGGCGGCGGCCGTCCACGGGCCTCCTCGCGCCGAAGCTCGGCTACGTGGTGCCGCTCGAACGCTGGGGCTGGATGATGGGCACGGGCATCTATCTGGAAGATGTCGAAACGACGCTGGCGCGCATCGATGCGCAGGCGGCCGCGAACATCGAACGCACGCTGATGTGGATCGGCGCGATCGCGCTCGCCGCACTTGCGATCATCGCGGTATGCGGCGCGGTGCTGAACATCAGCGAGCATCGCAGCGCCGACGCGAAACTGAAGCGCCTCGCGCGGCAAGTCGTGGACTCGCAGGAACAGGAACGCGCACGGCTGTCGCGCGAGTTGCACGACGGCATCAGCCAGATGCTGGTCTCGGTGAAGCTGTTGCTCGAATCGGCGCTCGCGCGTTTCGAGCGCGGCGCGGCGCGCGAACCGACCGCGGAAGCCGCGCTCGCGACGAGCCTCGGACGCCTCTCCGGCACGCTGCGCGAAGTGCGCCGCATCTCGCATGCACTGCGTCCCGCGATGCTCGATGATCTCGGTCTAGCCGCCGCGCTCGAGCAACTCGCGCGCGAATTCGACGGACACGACGGCATCGAGGCGCGTTTCGAAGCGATGGACCACGGCAAGCCCTGCGCGACGCAGCGCACCACCCTGCCGGATCCCGTCAACACCGTGCTCTTTCGCATCGCGCAGGAAGCGCTGACCAACATCGCGCGGCACGCGCAGGCGTCGCGCGCGGCGATCACGCTCGATATCGCCACGCACGCCGTCACGCTCGACATCACCGACAACGGCCGCGGCTTCGATGCGCACAGCGCAGTCTCCGACCCGGCGAGCGGCGTCGGTCTGCGCAACATGCGCGAGCGGCTCGACACGCTCGGCGGCACACTGGCGATCAGTTCGCAACTCGGCCGCACGTCGATCACCGCGAGCGTGCCGCTGCCGCTCGCCGCACCCAATCTTCAAGGACATATCGATGAGCGCTGAACCCGCCCGCATCATTCTCGTGGACGATCACCCGCTCGTGCGCGACGGCCTGCGCGCCCGCCTCGACTCCGTGCCGCGTCTCTCCGTGATCGGCGAGGCGGGCAACGCAAAAGAGGCGCTCGCACTCGCCGCCGACGAAGCGAATCCGCCCGATCTCGCGCTGATGGACGTCGGCATGTCCGGCATGAGCGGCATCGAGCTGGCGGCGCTTTTTCACGAGCGGCACCCGGGCATCCGCGTGCTGATGTTGTCGATGCACGACAACGTGGAGTATGTGAAGCAGGCGGTGCGCGCGGGCGCGAGCGGCTACGTGCTGAAGGATTCGCCCGCCACCGAGATCATTCAGGCGATCGATGCGGTGCTTGCCGGGAAGACCTTTTTCAGCGCCGGCCTCGCCGCGCGCATGATTCAGGCACAGTCGATGCAGACGCCGCTCGAACGTCTGACGCCGCGCGAGCTCGATATTCTCGACGCGCTGGCCGAAGGCTTATCGAGCAAGCAGATCGCGCTGCAGCATGGGTTGTCGGTGCGTACGGTGGAAACGCATCGGCTGAATTTGAAGCGCAAACTGGATATCGATGGACAGGCCGAGCTGATCAAGTTCGCGGTGGAGCACCGCAGAACATGAGGCCGGCCTGCCAGCAAAGAGACGCGAGCGTCAGCCCGCCGAACGGGCGTTGTGCTCGGAAAGGAACTTGATGAGACCGTCGACGCCACCCTTTTGCAACTGGCCGGCGAATTGTTGCTGATAGACCTGAATGAGCCAAGCGCCCATCATGTCGATGTCGTAGATTTTCCAGCCCTGCGGCGTCTTCTCCAGACGATAGCGCACGGGATTGTCGCCGCCCGTGGAGATGACGTGCGATTCGACGACCGTGTCTTTCGCGTTGGCATCGATGTTGGGGGCGTCGAACTTGAACTTCACGTCCTGATCGCGCAATTGCGCGAGCGAAGCCGCATAGGTGCGAACCAGCAGCGTCTGGAACTGGTCGTAGAGCTGCTTTTGCTGCTCGGGCGTGGCGCTCGCCCAGGCCTTGCCAACCGCGATGCGCGTGGTGCGCTGGAAGTCGGTGGCGGGCAGGAAGCGCGTCTCGACGAGCTGCGTGATCTTCGCCATGTCGCCGCCGCGCGCCTGCGGGTCGGCCTTCATCGCGTTGACGGTGCCTTCGACGGCATTCTTCACGACGGCATCGGGACTCGTTTGTGCGAGCGCCTCGCCTGCGAAGGACAGCGAGACAAGGAGGAAAGCGAAGCAAATAGACAAATAGCGTTTCATGGCACCCGTTCTCTAATCAGGTTTGGTGGCGCGGGTTGTGCGGCCTTCCGGCATTGCAGGAGCGGCCAGCTTGCTGCGAGGTCAGTATATCGACATCGCCGCGCCGCAACAGTTCAAGCGCGGCGTGTTGCGTGCGCCCGGTATACTTGCGCGGCTCCCCGCATCGTTTCAAAGGAAATGATCCGGGTTCCGGCGCTCGGCATTATGCAATTCGCGCGTTCGCACGCACAAAAGATAACAGGCACCAGGTAGCGTCTTCATGCTGACGTCCAACATTACTCGCTTCGTCACCCTCGCCATCCGCCGGCCGGCGTGGATTATCGCCGTTTCGCTCCTGCTCGGCGTGCTCTCCACGATTTATGTCGTCCATCACTTCAGAATCAGCACCGACGTAAGCCAGTTGATCGAGACGGAGCCCGAGTGGGCCGCGCGCAGCAAGGCCATCGACAAGGCGTTTCCGCAGCGCGGCGCGACATTGCTGATCGTCGTTCAGGCGCCCGCCCAGGAATTCGCCGACGCCGCCGCGAACGAACTCGCCGCCGCGCTCGCGAAGGAGCCGGAGCGGTTCAAGTCGGTGTCGCAGCCCGAGGGCGGCACGTTCTTCGAGCACGACGGCCTGCTCTATCTGCCGACGGACAAGGTCGAACAGGTCACGAAGCAGCTCGCGCAGGCGCGCCCGCTCATCAATACGCTCGCGCACGACCCGACGCTCACCGGCCTCGCGCAGACGCTCAACACCACGCTCAATCTGCCGCTGACGCTCGGACAGGTCAATCTCGGCCAGATGGCCGGTCTGCTCGGCAGAAGCGCGACGGTGCTCGACCGCGTGCTGGCGAATCAGCCCGCCGCATTTTCGTGGCGCGGGCTCGCGGATTCGTCCGACAGCGCCGCGCCGGGGCGCGCGTTCGTCACCGTGTTGCCGGAGCTGAACTTCAATGCGCTGAAGGCGGCGGCGGGCACATCGGAGGAGATTCGCGCGAAGGCCGCCGAGCTCGGCATCGACAAAAAATACGGCGCGACGCTGCATCTGACAGGCGCGCAGCCGCTCGCCGACGAGGAATTCGCGTCCGTGCAGGACGGCGCCGTGCTCAACGGCGTGCTGACCTTCCTCGTCGTGCTGATGATCCTCTGGGTCGCGCTGCGCTCGAAGCGCATGATCCTCGCGGTGTTCATCACGCTCTTCGTCGGGCTCGCGATCACCGCCGCGCTCGGACTCATGATGGTCCACGCGCTCAACATGATCTCGGTCGCGTTCATGGTGCTGTTCGTCGGGCTGGGCGTGGACTTCGGCATCCAGTTCGGCGTGAAGTATCGCGAGGAGCGCTACAAGCACCGGCGGCTCGACGTATCGCTCGCGGAAACCGCGCGTCATGTCGCCGTGCCGCTCACGCTCGCCGCCGCCGCGACGGCCGCGAGCTTCTTCTCGTTTCTGCCGACCGCGTATCGCGGCGTGTCGGAGCTGGGGCTGATCGCGGGCGTCGGCATGTTCGTCGCCTACGCGACCAACATGACGCTTCTGCCCGCGCTCATCAAGGTGTTCGCGCCGCCGGGCGAAGCGCATTCGCCGGGCTTTCCGGTGCTCGCGCCGCTCGACGAATTCCTCGACAAGCATCGCAAGCCGGTGCTGATCGGCACGCTCGTGGTCGTCATCGGCGCGCTGCCGCTGCTCTTCGATCTGCGTTTCGACTTCAACCCGCTCCATTTGAAGGACCCGCATACCGAGTCGATGGCGACGCTCATCGCGCTCAAGGATTCGCCGGAAGGCGCGGTGAACGATGTCGCGGTGCTCGCGCCCTCGCTCGCCGACGCCGACAACATCGCCGCGAAGCTGCGAAAACTGCCGGAAGTCGGCAGCGCGACCACGCTTTCGTCGCTCATTCCCGCCGATCAGCCGAAGAAGCTGGAGCTCATCAAGGCCGCCGCCGATCAACTGCTGCCCGCGCTCGATCAACAGACGGCATCGCCCGTGACGGACGCGGTGCGCGTCGCCGCGCTGAAACGGGTGTCGAGCCAGCTCTCGCTCGCCGCCGACGAGCATCCCGGTCCGGGCGACAAGGAAGCGAAACATCTGTCGCAGACGCTCGCGAAGCTGGCGCAAGCCGACTCCGCGGCCCGCGACCGCGCCGAACACGCGATGGCCGAGCCGCTGCGCATCGCGCTCGCGCAATTGCGCGCGCTGCTCACGCCGACGGAAATCACGCGCGAAACGCTGCCGCCGCAGATGGTCGCGTCGTTCGTGACGCCGCAGGGCCAGGCGCTCGTCGACATCGCGCCGAAGGTTCCGCCGGGCGTCGATCCCAACGACGACGCGCTGCTCGCCCGCTTCGCCGACGCGGTGCAGAAGGCGGCGCCCGACGCCATCGGCGGGCCGATTTCCGTGCGCCATTCGGCGGAGACGATCATCAAGGCGTTCGAGCAGGCGGCGCTCTACTCGCTCATCGCGATCACCGTGCTGCTGTGGATCGCGCTGCGCCGTTTTGGCGACGTTTTGAGAACTTTGGTACCGTTGCTCGTCTCGGCGATCGTCACGCTGGAACTGTGCGTCGTCTTCAGGATGCCGCTCAACTTCGCGAACATCATTGCGCTGCCGCTGATGCTGGGCGTCGGCGTCGCGTTCAAGATCTACTTCGTGATGGCGTGGCGGTCCGGGCAGACGCGCTTGCTACAGTCGAGCCTCACCCATGCCGTTATGTTCAGTGCGGCCACGACGGCGACGGCGTTCGGCAGCCTGTGGTTCTCTCATCATCCGGGCACGTCGAGCATGGGACGGCTACTGGCGCTGTCGCTCTTTTGTACGCTGATCGGCGCGGTGGTGTTCCAGCCCGTTCTGATGGGCAAACCGCGCAAGGTGCGTGCGGCGGCGCGGGCGAAGCTCAGGGCGGCGCAACGACATGACAACCTAAGAGGAATTGAAGAATGAAGTGGGGATCGACGGCTTTGACCGCTCGTGCAGTGCGTAAATTGGGGATGAGTCTGGCGATTGCGGGCGTGCTCACGACAGCGGGCTGCGCCACCGGCCCGGACCGCAATCCGAAAGACCCGCTCGAGCCGATGAACCGCAAGATCTTCACGTTCAACGACACGCTCGACACCTACGTCGCGAAGCCCGTCGCGCAGTTCTACGTCGATTACACGCCGAGCCCGTTTCGCACGGCCGTCAGCAATTTCTTCTCGAACCTCGGCGATTTCTCCAACTTCGCGAACAACCTGCTGCAGTTGAAGATCACCGATGCGACGCAGGATCTGATGCGTATCGCGATGAACTCGCTGTTCGGCGTCGGCGGCCTGATCGATGTCGCTTCGCCTGCGGGCTTGCCGAAGCATCATCAGGACTTCGGCCTGACGCTCGGGCACTACGGCATGCCGTCGGGGCCGTATCTGGTGCTGCCGCTGCTCGGCCCGAGCTCGTTCCGCGATTCGACGACCTGGCTCGTCGACTGGCGCGTGAACCCCCTGAGTTATTCCGAAGCGGAAATACGCTGGCCGTTGTTTGGAGTGAACTTCGTGAGCGCGCGCGCGGACCTGATCGGCGCGACCGATCTGCTCTCGGCGGCCGCGCTCGACAAATACGCGTTCGTGCGCGATGCCTACACGCAGCGGCGTCAGTACCTGCTGACGGGCGGCGGCGCGAGTACGTTGCCCGACTACGGCGACGAAGGCGCATCGGCGCCCGAAGGCGCGAGCGCGCCGGGCGAAACCGGCGGTGGCAGTACGGAGCAAGGCTTGCCGACGTATGTCGATCCGGGCGCGGCGGCGTCGCCTGCGGGTGGCGTCGGCGGGAAATCGCCAGCGCCGGAAGAGAACGCGCCGAAGGGTCAGCCGTCGCCGAGTTCGAGCAAGGCGCAGGGGCTGCCGCAGTATGACGATCCGGCGGCGCAGCCTGCGGGCAAGTGAGCTGGGGGGTGATGGCTGGAAAAGCAAAACGGGCGCGTGGGCGCCCGTTTTGCTTTAGTGCGCGACTTTTCGATTCCGTGAAATTTGGCGCGTCAAAGACTCTGCCCTCGCTCCCACGCCGCCGCGGCTGCCTCGTAGATTCCGCCATCGCGACGCCCAACCGCCAGGACGACAATATCGGGATCGGCTTCGTCGTCGCGAACCAGATAAACGAGCCGATAGTTCACGCCCCGCAGCTTGATTTTGTAGCAATCTGAAAGGGGCGACCGAAGTTCGGAGCCCGGCACACGCGGCGTCTTGAGCCGTTTTCTCAATGCCTGCTTGAAAAGCGCTTTGAGCGAGCCATCCAGTTCGGCCCAGTCCTCTAGTGCCTCGGGAACGAACAGGAGTTCATGGGCCATCAAAGATCGTCGAGATTGACTTTGACCGCGCGTTTCACCGATTTGAGCCGGGACTGGACCAACGTCGCCAACTGGCGCTCGTCATACAACTCCGCGATCTCCGCCATCAGCTCCGGAGAAACCGTGTAAAAGGCAGGCCGATTGTGATTAAGTACGGCGACCGGTTCACCGCCCGCCTCGTCGACGATCTTCCCCGGGTTCTGCTTGAACTCGGAGATGCTGACGGACAACACGCTATGAATGCGTTCCATGAAGGCACCAAAAATAGGTCTGAATTTCGACCTATTTTACATGGCTAATCGCGTCGGTACGCGATCAATGCGCGGCCTCCTCCGCCACTTCCTCGAACAGATCATCGCCAGACATATTCGGCGCTTCCACCGCACCCTGATCCCGTCGATACGCCTCGAACAATTCATCGGCGTAGCGAATCTGCGTGCGGCCGTGCGGCGCGGGCTCACCCTGCTCGTTCAGATTCACGAAAACCATCTTCTCGACGGTCAGAATGCTCTTGCGCGTGATCTTGTTGCGCACTTCCGCGCGCAGCGTGATCGACGTGCGGCCGAATTGCGTCGCGGTGATACCCAGCTCGATGATGTCGCCCTGACGCGCCGAGCTGACGAAATTAATCTCGGACATGAACTTGGTCACGACGCGCTGGTTACCCAGTTGCGAAATCGCGTAAATTGCGGCTTCTTCGTCGATCCAGCGCAGAAGACTGCCGCCGAACAAGCTGCCGTTCGGGTTCAGATCTTCGGGCTTGACCCATTTGCGGGTGTGAAAATTCATTTGCGGTACCTCGCTTTCATTACCGCGCGCGTCACGGTGCAGAGAAATCGACGCGCGCAAGATTAGGGTTTTCCCTGACTATATCGAGATGAGGGTTAACCCGCAGAAAGCAAGGATAGAACTGACAGGCTCAACCGAAAGTGAGCGCCCGCGCCGATCCCAGCGCGTGCCGCGCCTGCACGAGCGTTGCGCGGGCGGCGCGCGCGTCGGAGGCGAGCCGCAAAAGCGCGCCCAGTTGCGCCGGATCGCGCATCAATTCCCGCAGAATCGGGCCGATGGCCGTCGTGCCGTCATCGCGCAAACCGGCCGTCGCGGCGGGCGGCAGCGTGCGCCAGGCAGGATCGACGACCGCCCGGCACACCGCGAACGGCAGGCCGCGCGCCGTCGCGATCGCCCCGGCGATATGCGATTCCATATCGACGGCCAGCGCGCCGGTCGACGAATGCAGCGAGCGCTTCTCCGCCTCGCTCTTGACGGGCGCGGTGACGCCCGCCATCTTGCCGCGCCGCATGACGCGCTCGACGGGCGTGCCCGCGAACGCATCGACGATGCGCGCGGACCACGCCGCATCGGTATGCAGCTCGCCGAACGGACCGGACACGCTCTCGGCGACGATCAACTCGCCCGGTTCGAGATCCGGCGCAAGCCCGCCCGCCGTGCCGAAGCTGATGATGCCCGAGCAGCCGCGCGCGATCGCTTCGGACAACGCGCGCTCGAGCCAGTCCGCACGCGCCGCGAACACCACATCGACGCCGCGCCCGCGCACGATCTTCGCCTCGAACGCCATGCCGGTCACGGCGACGACGGGCGCGGTCACATGGCCACCGTCACGCGCGTGAGGCCGTCGCGTGTCAGGTTTCGGTAGCGCGCGAGCGCCCACAGCGGGAAGAATTTGCGATAGCCGTGGTAGCGCAGATAAAACACGCGCGGGAAGCCCGTCGCCGTGAAGCGCGTTTCGTCCCACAGCCCGTGCGCCTGTTGCGTCTTCAGCAGATAGCCGACGCCGCGCGCTACCGCCGGATGTTCGACCAGACCGGCCGCCATCAGTCCGAGCAGCGCCCACGCCGTCTGCGACGCGGTGCTCGGCGCCTGCTCGTAACCGCGATAGTCGAGCTTGTAGCTCTCGCCGTCCTCGCCCCAGCCGCCGTCACTGTTCTGAATGCCGATCAGCCAGTCCGCCGCGCGCGTCATGCGCGGGTCGGTCGGCGCGACACCGGCCGCGTTCAGCGCGCACATCGCCGACCAGGTGCCGTAGATGTAGTTCAGGCCCCAGCGTCCGTACCAGCTTCCATCGCGTTCCTGGCCTCTCACGATGTAGTCGAACGCGCGGCGCGCCGGCTCGCTGTTCAGCGACGTCTCGCCGAGCTGCGCGAGCATCGACAGACAGCGCGCGGACACATCGACCGTCGGCGGATCGAGCAGCGCGCCGTGATCCGAGAACGGAATATTGTTCAGGTAGTACTGCGTGTTTTCCGGCTCGAACGCGCCCCAGCCGCCGTCGCTGCTCTGCATGCCGACGACCCACTCGCGCGCCCGCGCGATCGACTCGCCGTACAGCGCCGTGCCATTCTCCCGATCCGCCCGCTCCATCGCCATCGCGACGACGGCCGTGTCGTCGACATCGGGATAGTGCGGGTTCGCGAACTGGAACGCCCAGCCGCCCGGCCGCACGTTCGGACGGCGCGAGACCCAGTCGCCGCGCACATCGAGAATCTGCAGCGGCACGAGCCATTCGAGGCCGCGCGTCACCGCCGAGCGGGCCTTCGGCATGCCGGTTTCGAGCAGCGCGTGCGCCGCGAGCGACGTATCCCACACCGGCGACAGACACGGCTGGCAATACGCTTCGCCATCGTCGGCTTCGTCGATGATCAGGAGCTTGTCGAGCGACTTGCGCGCGATCGCGCGATTCGGATGCTCGGGCGGATAGCCGAGCACGTCGTACATCATGACCGAGTTGGCCATCGCCGGAAAAATCGCGCCGAGTCCGTCCTCACCGTTCAGGCGCTCGTCGACGAAGCGCACCGCTTCATCGATCGCGCGTTCGCGGCCGGCTTTCGGCAACAGCGGATCGGCGACGCGCAGGATCGAATCGACGACGCGAAAGAACGCGAACCAGCCGCGGCTCTGATGCCCCGAGCGCGTCGGCATGCCGGTATTGACCGGCGGATTCGTGAATACCTCGTCGATGCGCACGCCGCGCGGATTGCGCGCGCGCGGGCGCTTCGCGTTGAGCACGAGCATCGGCACGATCACCGTGCGCGCCCAGTACGACACCTTCGACAGATGGAACGGGAACCACATGGGCAGGCGCATGATCTCGACGGGCATCATCGGCACCGCGCGCCACGACACGACGCCGAAAAGCGCGAGCAGAATGCGCGTGAACACGTTCACCTTCTCCGCGCCGCCCGCGGCGAGAATCGCGCGGCGGGCGCGCTGCATGTGCTCGGCGTCGGGCGAATCGCCGATCATCTTCAGCGCGAAATACGCCTTCACGGTCGCGGAGACGTCCATCGCGCCATCGGTGAAGAGCGGCCAGCCACCGTCCTCGCGTTGAATGCGGCGCAGATAGCGGCCGATCTTCGCTTCGAGCTTCTCGTCGGCGGTCTCGCCGAGATAGTGGACGAGCAGCACGTATTCAGCCGGGATGGTTGCGTCCGCTTCGAGTTCGTAGAGCCAGTAGCCGTCCGGATGTTGCGCCGCGAGCAGCGCGTCGGTGGCGTGGTTGACGGCGGAATCGAGCGAGGCGCCCGACACTCGCGCGCCCACGGCCGACAGGGATAAATCGTTCATCAGCGTTCCATCGATGGGTTCAACAGCGCGTCCGCGGCCTTCTGGCCGGAGCGGATCGCGCCTTCGATCGTCGCGGGCAGGCCGGTCGCCGTCCAGTCGCCCGCGAGCGTGAAATTGGGCCAGCGTGTGCGCGTGGCGGCCCGCAAGCCTTCCTGCGAAGGCACGGCGGCAAACGTCGCGTGTTCTTCGACGATGATCTGCCACGGCGGCGTCGGCGCGGCGGCCATGCGCATCGCCTTCGCCGTTTCCCGCCAGATCGCCTGCGCGAGTCCCTCGTGCGGCGTCGCGAGCCATCGGTTCGCGCTTGCGAGCGTGACCGAGAGCCTTCCGTCGGCGGCAAAGATCCAGTCCGACATGCCGTTGACGACGCATGTCTGCGGCTGAAAGCCCGCTGGCGCATCGACGGCGAAATGCACGGTGACGATTGCCCGCGATGCATCCGGCGCGATCAGGTCCGGCACCAGCGCGCGCGCCGCATCGGGCGGCACGGCGAGCACGACGCCATCGCCTGCTCCGAGCGCGACAGGCTCCGCGCCTTCGAAAGCCAGCGAGCTTACACGCTCCGTCGAATCCGTGCCCGATACCCCGATAGCCGCGACGCGCGAGCCGAGCCGGATCTCCGCGCCGCCATACTGCAAATGCCGCAGCGCGGGTTCGACGAATGCATGCGACAGCCCGCTTCTCGCGATGAGCGGACGGCACGCCTGCCCGCCCTGCGCGACCGTCTCGCGCAGCAAAACGGCCGCGAGCTCGGCGCTCGCTTCGGACGGGTCGGCGTTGAGCATGGCGCGCAGCAGCGGGCGCACGAGAAGATTCCACACGCGATCCTTGCGGCGCACCGATTCCTCGATCGCGCGGCCCGGCTTCGCCCAGAAGAGCGGCAGGAACGGCAGGTAATCGGCGGGCTGCGTGCCCGGCACGCGCGCGGCGGCGTCGAAGATCCAGCGCGGCAAGCGCCCCGGCGACATGCGGATCGTCCAGGCGTCGCCGGTCGCGGCATCGAAGAACGGATACTCCGGCTGCGTCGGGCCGATCAGCGTGTCGGTTGCGCCGATCGCGCGCAGATAAGCCATCGTCGATTGATTGCCCGATAGCAGCAGATGATTGCCGTTATCGAGCGTGACACCGAGCTTGGCATCGAAGAAGGAGCGGCAACGGCCGCCCGCGTAGGGCGCCGCCTCGTGCAGCACGACGCGTGCGCCGCGCCGTTGCGCCTCGACCGCGGCGGCGAGGCCGGCGATGCCCGCTCCGACGACGATAACCCGCCGGGACATCAGATCAGGTTGCGCGCCACGATCCACAGCAGGCGCGCACGCGGCGTGCGCACGCGCGTGCGCGGCAGGTCGAAGCCGCGTTTGAGATTGGCGTCGAGCACGGCGCGATACGCCGCCGACATGATGCGCGGGGCGCGTACCTGGGCGCGCGGCGACGCCGCCATGATCGCATCGGACTGAGCGTAGTGGCCCTTCGCGCGCTCGGCGAGCACGGCGCAGACGCGCGGCAGGCGCGCATCGCCGACGATGCTTGCCGGATCGCTGGTGGAAATGCCTTCGCGCGCGAGCAGCTCGCGCGGCAGATACACGCGGCCGATTTCCGCGTCTTCGTCGATGTCGCGCAGGATGTTGGTCAGTTGCAGCGCGCGGCCGAGATGGTGCGCGAGCCGCCGCCCGGCATCCTCGTGCATCCCGAAAATTCTCACCGACAGCCGCCCGACCGCGCTCGCCACGCGATCGCAATAGAGATCGAGCGTGGCTTCGTCGGGCGCGACGATATCGCCGGCGGCGTCCATCGCCATGCCGTCGATCACGGCCTGGAAGTCGTCGCGGGAAAGGTGGAAAGCCTGGATGTGGCGCGTGAGCGCTTCGAGCGACTGCTTCGGCTTGCCGGCGTAGCAGGCGTCGATGTCCTCGCGCCACTGGTCGAGCGCGAGCGCGCGCTCGCGGCGCGGCAAGGTGCCTTCGTCGGCGATATCGTCGACCGCGCGGCAGAACGCGTAGATCTGATACATCGCGTCCCGCTGCTCGGCGGGAAGGATGCGCATCGCAAGATAAAACGAACTCCCCGACGACGTTTTCGCGGCGTCTGGAGCAGGCTCTTCAGCGATGAAATTGGAAACGGCCAAGACGAACTCCGCTGTGGCGCCCCCAAGGGCAAATTTAGTAAGAGATCGCCGCCGGTCTCGATGCGATTCCGGCGCGCGCGGAACCATCTGGCGCTGAAAAGACGATCGAGGGAAAAGCCGGCGCGAGCCGGCTGTGACTGCGCCGGAAGCGGCAAAGAGTATATCAATACTTTGCCCGATTGCGCTCGCCGTACAGAGGTTAGCTCGTGCGCCTAGCGCAATAGCGACATCAGGCAGTCTGCCTTGAGCAGCGAAGAGAGCGTCTTCCGCGAGTAGTACAAAGACAAAGAGTGTAAAAGTGCCACGCTTGCTCTCTTTAGGTCGACAGTCGCAAGGTAGTATGCAGCTTCAATTCGGCAGTCAAATTAGCGACTAACAGCAGTATTGGAAACATTTTCAATGCTTGCGATCAAATTTTAGGTGTGCTACCACTCTTCGGACGATCTGACCATGTCCAAAACCGTCAAGACGCTGCATATCGAAGTACACGCGAACATTGGTGATAATATCGCATCCATGTCAGCCCATAGCAACAGGCGCGCAGTACCGCCTGAGATTTTTAAGGACATAAAGGAAGTTCATGAATTAAAGCCGCTCACGCAGATAGCAATCTATAATTATATTCTTGATAACCACGGCAAATTTTCTGCGCAACAATACAAAAAGCTGCGCAGTAAGCATCCGCACTATACGAGCGCTGCCAATGCAGTTTCGCGTGCCATAGATACAGCAATCACGCTATACGGGTTGTGGTTTCTCGAGGATCATCGCCATAAGGCAAAAAAACGCAAAAAAGAGGCAGAAACCGCCGCGAAAGACCAATCTGAGCAATCGATTCTCGAAATATTAAGTATACTGAAAGGAATGGAGGGAGAAATCCGCTGGAAATTCGCGAAACGCGACGAAGGAATCGAGGATCAACTGCTTGTTATTTGGAATGAAATTACCACAAATACAGTCGGTTATAAGCCGAGTTAGACAGAGAGCTTTAATTTCGCACATTCTGCCGAGCGCACTCAAAGCTCTCGACGCATTTAACCCGCACAAGAAAACGGCGATTCAGGTGAAACCCACCGCCCGATTCCGCCCCTCGCGTTTCGCCGTATAAAGCGCCGCGTCGGCCTCGTTGATGAGCGCCTCGTACGACGAAGTCACGCCGGTCCGCGCACGCGCCGCCCCGACGCTCGCCGTGACCGGCACGCGCGCGCCCTGCACGTCGATGGGCGTCTCGCCGATCTCGCGGCGCACTTTCTCCGCGACGATCATCGCGTCCTCGAAATTCGTGCACGGCAGCAGCAGCGCGAATTCCTCGCCGCCGAAGCGCCCGAAGACGTCCTGCACGCGCACGCTCTGCGCGACGCGCTCGGCCATCACGCGCAAGACCGTGTCGCCGACGAGGTGGCCGAGATCGTCGTTGATGCGCTTGAAGTGGTCGAGATCGAACAGCAGCATCGACAGTTCGCCGCCGTAGCGCTGCCAGCGCGAGAATTCGTCGCGCAGGCGCAGTTCGAAATAGCGCCGGTTCGCGATGCCGGTCAGGCCGTCGCGGTCCGCGAATTCCTGCAGCTTCGCCACCGCTTCGTCGCGGGCGCGCTGCATCATGCTCGCGTGCGTCGCGTCGGAAATCGTCACGCAGACGGCGCGCACCTCGCGCTCCAGCATGAGCGGCATGAAGGTGCAGTCCTGCTGCATGAAATCGACGCCGCCGGTGATCGGCCGGTCGTGATCGAACTTGAAGAGATACGGCCGCTGCTCCCACGAGCTGAACGCGAAACTGCCGAGCTGAAACACGCTCTCGACCTTGCGCGTGAACCACACGCGCGGCAGCTCCGGAAAGCTCGCGAAGATCGACTTGCCGATCACCTGCTCGGCCGTCCTGCCGCTGTGGTCCTGCATGAACCGGTTCCACATCAGCACGTTCAGGTCGCGATCGAGCACGAATATGCCGAAGCCCACGCGCTCGATCACGAGTTCGGAAAGCGCGTGGCGCAGTTCGTCCATGCTCACGATGGCGTCCCGTTCAGAGGCTCGACAGAAGCGCGTCGAGCGCTTCGTTCAGATGCGTGATGGCGTCTTCGGCCATCAGCATCACAAGATGCGCGCGGAAGCTGTGATCCTCGAGCGCGAAATTCACTTCGAGCAGGAGCGCGGTCTTCCACGCGAGCATCGCGGGCTGAAAGACCTCGTCGAGCCCGATTTCCGTGCCGAGCATGCCCGGCGGCGAGAAGATCGGCGAGCGGCCGAGGCGGTCGAGGATGCACGACACGCACGCGCCCATCAGCACGGTGGCGACATCGAAGACGAGTTCGGTGCGCGTCGTCGCCTCGTAGGTCGACTTGGTGTACGGATCGCTGACGAGCGCGCAAAGCTGATCGACGCTGCCGCTCTTGCACAGCACGATCGCCTCGCCCTTGATGTCCGAGCGAAAGCCCTGGCGCACGGCCGTGACGGTATCGGTGATGCCGGTCATCTCGGCGAGCGCCGCCGACGCCTCGGCCACGCTCACCACGCGCACGCGCGGCACCGATAGCTCGATGAACGTTCCGAGCAGCTTCGAGAGCCGCGTCGCGGCCTGGCCCATCGCCATGTTGGCGACTTCCTGCAGCGCGTCGCGCTGATCTTCGTTCAGGGCGGAATCAACCATGGAGTCCGTACTCCTTTAAAACGGGACGCAGCGCTTCGGGCGTCACCGGCTTCGGCAGAAACGCGATCGCGCCGAGCGCGCGCACCCGCTCCTGGGCCATCGGCTGGACGTCGGCGGACACGACGATCACGAACGTGTTCAGGTCCTCGTGCTGCAAGGCGTCGAGCACCTGATAGCCCGTCATGTCGGGCATCGTGAGATCGAGGAACATCACCGAGGCGCGGCCCGCCCGATAGTGCTCGAGCGCCTCGCGCCCGTTGGTCGCGTAGGAAATCTCGACGTCCCAGTCCGGGGGCAGCGCGCGCGTCATCACCTTGCGTGCGAGCAGGGAATCATCGGCAATGACAATCGGCAACGGCATGGTTGGCAGGATCTCTTAGGCTGTTTTCGGGCTGAGGATGGTCGTGTCGGCGGACACGGCAGGCACTCGTATGTGATTACGGCATCCGCGCGGCGATCTTTATGGCGATCTTCACGGCAGAACCGGCGTGAGCCCTTTGGCCCGGCGGGAATGCGGACGCTGTCGGAGATGCAGATCGGCGGCGATGAGCCAGGCGCGGCGCCTGTGGACATAGGCGCGCCACCCCGCGGGCGAACGCTGGGTGATGAGCATGCGCACAGCGCGCGATGCTTGCTGGCTCTCGATCGGCGTCATGTCGACTGCCCCGTGCATGATCCGGAAGAGGTTTCCGGACCGTGGCCTTCTTCTCCTCGTTCGGTCGCGCTGCCTGCCGGCGACTGGCCGGACAAGCGGTACTTCTCCCCGGCGCGCGCCGCGAGGCTGCTTGTGTCCTCCGGCCGGCGCTCTGCGCGGCGCATGTGGTCGGAGGATTGCATTGTCGGCCGATCAGAATGTCAAAGCAACTCGCCAGAGCGCCAAGCGAGAATTAATCTGATGAAAACCGTGCGTAATCGGGTACATTTCACTCGATGTATTCTGATGTGATACGTTGTCATACTTTTGTGTACGTTTGCGCTTCCGATAATCTCGCTAACTTCGCGGCGCGACCGAGGTTTTCCTCCAGATGTCGCGCGCCGCACATACTTTCGTCCGGCATGCTTCGTGCGTTCCAGTTGCGGTTGCACCGCTCAAACCCGGCAAGTCCCGCGCGCACGCCCGCCAGAGCGGACGCCGAGCGCGGGCGTCGAGTAAGTTTTCCAATTCGCTGCCAAAAATGACGCTGCAACGTGAGGAGTCCGACGCCGATCCTGCCGCGGAATCATGGCAGGAAGAACCGCCGTTTCCGGTGGTTCCCGAACGCAACTTCGCCGCGCAGCGCCTCACGCTCTACGCCCTCCTCGTCGCCGCGATCGTGCTGCCGTGCGTGTACGTCGCGGTCACCGCCTTCACCGACTACCACGCGCGCGTCGCCGATGCTTCCGATCTCGTCGCGCGCAATGCCCGCGTCGCCGAGGAGCATGCGCTCAAGGTCTTCGATCTGAACGTGACGCTCAACGAGCGCATCGTCGATCTGCTCGACGATCTCGACGCCGCCGCCATCAGCCGCGAGAGCGCAACGATCCACCAGCGTCTCAAGACGATCAGCAACACCTATCAGCAGGTCGCGGCGGCCTCCGTGTTCGGCGCCGACGGCAAGCTGCTCGCGACGAGCCGCGCCTGGCCGACGCCCGACATCTCCGTCGCGGACCGCGACGACTTCGGTGGCTTGCGCGCCGGCCAGCGGCTCGAGCAGATTTCCCGCGTGATGATCGGCCGGGTCGCCGGCGAGCAGGTGTTCAACACGGCGGTCGCGCGACGCACGGTGTCGGGCAAGTTCGACGGCATCGTGTCCATCGCGCTGCGGCCTGCGTATTTCGGCGCGTTCTACCGCGAACTCATCGGCGACAATCCGAGCGTCTCGCTCGGCCTGTCGCGCTCGGACGGCGAAGTGCTCGCCTGGTATCCACCGCGCCCGCCCGAACGCATGGCGCTCGCAGCCAGTTCGCCGCTGCGCGAAGCGTACGCCGCGGGGCGCAGGAGCGGCGTCGTGAAAATGGTGTCCGGCCTCGACGATCAGTTGAAGATCGTCGCGTTCCGGCGCGTTGGCACATATCCGGTCTACGTATCGAGCGGCTATCCGATCGCGACGATCTGGTCCGCGTGGTGGAAGCATCTGAGCGTGCTCGCGCTCTCGATCTTCGCGCCGTGCGTCGTGCTCTGGGGCGTGATCACGCAGTCGTTGCGGCGGCTCGCGACCGAAGAGGAAGCGTGGGAGCGCTGGCAGGCGGAAGCGTCGATGCGCCGTTCGATCGAATCCGCGTATCGCCAGGCGCGCAAGATGGAAGCGCTCGGCAATCTCGTCGGCAGCGTGGCGCACGATTTCAACAATCTGCTGATGATCGTCTCGACCAACGTGCAGATCGCGCGGCGGCGCGGCGCGCCCGGCCTCGACCGCGAACTGACCGCGATGGAGCGCGCGTTGAAGAGCGGCCAGTCGCTGACGCGGCAGTTGCTCGGCGTCGCGCGCAAGCAGCCGTTGAGAAGCGAAGTCATCGCCATCGGCAAATGGGTGCCGGCGGGACGCGAATTGCTGCGCGCGTCGCTCGGCGCGAAGGTCGCGCTCAATGTCGAGGTCGCGCCGGACGTATGGGCGATCCGCGTCGATCCGGCGGAGCTGGAGCTCGCGCTCATCAATGTCGCGGTGAATGCGCGCGACGCGATGCCCAACGGCGGCACCTTCACCGTGCGCGCCGGCAACGTGCGCTTTCGCCACGAGGACGGCTTTCCGATCACCGGCGAATTCGTGCAGATCATGCTGGAAGACAACGGCTTCGGCATGAATTCCGACGTGCTCGGGCGCGCGTTCGAGCCGCTCTTCACGACCAAGCCGAAGGGCATGGGCACGGGCCTCGGCCTGCCGCAGGTTTTTGCGTTCTGCGAGCGCGCGGGCGGGCTCGCGACCATCGACAGCGCGATCGGCGCGGGCACGGCCGTGCGCCTGTATCTGCCGCGCGCGGCGGCGGGCGCGCCGGGCGCATCCGTGACCGAGGCAGAGGCCGCGGCGAAGGAGGCGGACGGCTTGCGCGTGCTGCTCGTCGAAGACAACGAGGAAGTCGCCGCCGGCACCGAGGCGCTGCTCACGATGATGGGTCACCACGTCACCTACGTCTTCAACGCCGATACCGCCGCCACCGTGCTCGAAGCCGCGCGCGCCGACGCCTCGACCGGCTTTCCGTTCGACGTCGTGCTCTCCGACATCCACATGCCGGGGCAGATGAACGGCATCGATCTCGCGGAGATGCTGCAGCGCTTCGAGCCGCGCATCCCGGTGATTCTCGTCACGGGCTACGCGGAAGAGCTGGATCGCGCGCGGCAGGTCGGCGCGCGCGTGCTGTCGAAGCCATTCGATATCGCGCTGCTCGATTCACTCCTGCGCGCGATCCGCGAGCGCGCGGACGGCCCGGACGCAACGACGCGCGATGCGCGAGCCGCGCGCTAACCCGATCGGTTTTTTTGCACGCGCGTTTGTAAAAGCGCCGTCATCCTTCCAGACGCTTCCCTGTGCGCGACGGTCCGCGGGCATCCGGCACGCGAGTTGCGTGAGCGCTTCCATGTACGGCGACGCCGTCGCCGATTTCCGGAATTCGCCCACCGCAGGAGGCGTACATGCGACACACCGTCATCGGAGTTTTCGATACTTATGCGCAAGCCGAGGACGCCCGTTCGGCGTTGATCGCCGCAGGTTTCCCGCGCGCGGATATCGAACTGCAAGCCAATCCGAAGCGCGACGACGCGGCCGCGCCGTCCGAGATGCCCGACGCCGTCACGCATCAGGAGCCGGGCATGCTCGCGAATATCGAGCGCTTCTTCAGCATGCTCTTCGGCGGGCGCGATCAGCCGCCTGAAGTCGCGCATTATTCGGAGGCCGTGCGGCGCGGCGCGATTCTCGTCGCCGTCGATACGCCGAGCGCCGAGCAAGCGGATGTCGCGCGCGCGACCTTGAGCGATCAGGGCGCAATCGATATCGACGAACGTGCCGCGAGCTGGTCGACGCTGGAACACGGCACGCCGGAAGTGTCCGCCGCTGCCGCCGACGAGCGCGATCATTCGGTGCTCGACGAACTGGGCCTCGGACGCGGCAGCGCCGTTCCGGGACGCGAGCCGGTGAATGATCCGGACATGACGCCCTTGCGCGCACGCGCTTATCCGCACGCCGATGTCGGCGACCCGGCCGCGGTTGCTCCGCGCGATTACGTCAGCGATCCCGCCGACGATCCGTTGATGCCGCGCGGCGGCATGCAGTCGCAATCGCAGTCGCAGACTCAATCGATCATGAGCGAAGCCGAGCGCGCGGCACGCGACCCGCTAGCCGGACGCGATCCGGTGACGGGCCGCGATCCGTATGCGACGACCGGCATCGATCCGCTCGCCGACCCAATCGCCGGCGTGCCCGCCGAGCCGCTCGCGGCGCGCGACGGACTCACCGGCGAATCGCTCTCGGAACGCGATGCGCTTGCCGGCCGCGATCCGCTTCGCACGACGGGTGCCGTTCCCGCCGAACGCGACCCGCTGCCGGGCGTACGCACGGACATGGCTTCTGAATGGCGCTCGGTAGAACCGCTCGGACCGCTCGACGAACCGGCCGCGCCGTATCAGGCCGGAGCGGCGCGCGCGGCGGGATCGTCGCCTGATCCGGTGCTGGCTTCCTCAGGCTCGCAAGCGGCGGGACCGGTCGGTCCCGCTCCTACGACGACCGGCCCGGCAACCCTGCCCAATGAATACATGGAGTACGAAGAGGACTTCCGCGCCGATTACGACTCGAAGTATTCGGCGACGGGCGAGCCTTACGAGGACTATCAGGGTGCGTATCGCTACGGCGCGACGCTCGGCAACGACGATCGCTTCCGCAGCCGCGCGTGGGACGATCAGATGGAGTACGAGACGCGTCGCGACTGGGAAAGCAAGCATCCCGAAGGCGGCGATACGTGGGACCGCTTCAAGGCGGCGATCCGCCACGGATGGGATCGCGTGACGGGACATCATCACGTCTGATTCCACCTTCGGTAGCAGCAGCAAAATAAATACGGCCCGCTCAGCGGGCCGTATTCGCATCAGGAAAGGTGAGCGCTCATGCCGCGCGATCGCGCACCCACGCGGCATACTTGTCCATGAACGTCTGCAGATATTTGCGCGTGTCCTCGCTCACGATATTGCCGCTCGCATCGATGCGCGATTCGTCGTGCTTGATGTACATCTCCGGCTGATTCATCAGCACGATATCCAGATATGCGCACACGCCGCGCAGATGCGACTGCGCGATCGCCGTGCCGATCGCCCCGACCGACGTCCCGATGATCGCGCCCGGCTTGCCGCCCCACACGCTATGCCCCCACGGACGCGAGGCCCAGTCGAGCGCGTTTTTCAGCACGCCCGGAATCGAGCGGTTGTACTCCGGCGTGACGATCAGCAAGCCGTTCGCATCGGCGATCTTCTGCTTGAACGCGCGCGCGACTTCGGGAAAGTCGCTGTCGTAATCCTGGCTGTAGAGCGGCAGCGTGCCGATGTCGAGAAACTCGAAGGAAAAATCGCTCGGCGCAAGCGACACGAGCGCATGCGCGAGCTGCTTGTTGAACGAATCCCGCCGCAGGCTACCAACGACCACCGCAATCTTTAAGGCCATGAAATCTTCCCCGTGAAAGGATGAAAAGGTGGATGACCCGGACGATGATCGGTCCGGAAAACGCCGTCCTCGAAACGACGCGCGTGCACATGATAGGCGCATCGCAAGGTTATCGTCTTCGATGCGTTCTCGGCGCGTCGCGGACTATTTTTGCGACGAATCAAGCAATCTACCTTTCACCGCGACGGCGCGCGGTTCCCGACGAGCTATCCCCACGGTTATCCACAGATTCTGTGGATAAGTCTGGAGTAACTTGTATTCCGTTTAGTTTTTGATTCGTAAACGAAACATGACGCTCGTCGGACGAGCCTGAACCCCTCGCCAATGTCGTGACAACCGCCGCATTCAGGCGACGATTGCTTGCGAATCGCGGGCCAGCATTCATCCAGTCTCGACAACAATGTGTTGGCTCAATCGGTATTTTTGTCCAATAGGAATCCTCCTAGACTGCACTTCAAGCGTCGGGTCCGGCGCACAGGCATCCAGGAGGCTTCAAATGAAAAACACATTGATCGGTGGTCTGGTTTTGTCCGCGCTTTTCGCCACCGCGCCCGCTTTTGCTCAGTCGGCATCGGCGGGGAAATCGCGTGCTGAAGTGAAGGCGGAACTCGCAAGCGCGCGCCGCGCGGGCGATCTCGACGCCGTCAATTCGCTGAGCTACCCGCAGTTGCGCCCGTATCAGGAACGGCACGCGCAACTTCGCGCCGAGGCCCGCGACGGCAGCATCACGCGGTAAGCAGCAACTTGCAGAACTCAGAGGAAGCAGTCTGAACTGGCCCTCCTCCACCGTCGAACAGAAGGTGGTTACGCCCGGTGCACTCGCGCCGGGCGTTTTTTTGCGTGCTCAGAGCATCAGGGTCAGACAGAGCGTGACCGTGATGAGCGAGACCACGGTCGAGAAAAGAATCGCGCTCGATGTCACCCCGCCCTCGCGTCGATAAAACTCGGCGAGCATGAAGGGGCCGGTGCCGGTCGGCAGCGCGCTCAGAATCACGGCGCTCTTCGCCCACAGCGGCGGCAGGCTGAACACATGAAAAGCCAGCCACCAGGTCAGGAGTGGCTGGGCGACGAGCTTCATCGTCACGAGCGCGCTCGTCGTCCCGACGGCGCGTGCCTCGCCCTTCGCGCCAAGAAAAAGACCGAGCGCGACAAGCGCACACGGACTCGCCGCGCCGCCCAGCAACTTGAGCAACGCCTCGGCGCCTTCCGGCACATGCGCGCCCGAGCCGCTCAGCAACGCGCCCGCGACAGGCGCGATCAGCAACGGATTCTTCACCAGCGACTTCGCCACATGCCCGAGCGTCGCACCGATGTGCTTCTCGGTTTGCAATCCCAGCTCGATCAACACGATCGCGACCGCGAACATCACGCAGACGGTGATGATCGTCGCGATCACGGCCGGCGCGAGACTTTCCTTGCCGAACGCGAGCAGGCAAAGCGGCAAGCCGACGAATCCGGTATTCGGATACGCCGCGTTCAATCCGTCGATGCTCGCATCGGCGAGATGACGCGACTGCATCAGCCGCACGACGAGCGTCAGCAGAAAGATCACCGCCGCGCCGATGCCGAAGGCAGCGATGAACGCGGGCTGATCGAGCATGCTCCACGGCGTCTTCGCCATGATGTCGAAGAGCAGCGCGGGCAGCGCCAGAAATACGACGAAGCGATTCAGCTCGGACGCCGCGCCTGGTCCGAGCCTGTTCAGCTTGCGGCAGGCGTAGCCCGCGAAGATGAGACCGAACACAGGCAGGATGATCGTGACGAGCGGAGTAAGCAGCGAAGGCAGTGATGCGAATGCTTGAGGCAAGGAAACCGGCGAAGGCATGCTGCTTTGAGCGTTGGATGTGAAGAGCGAGAGAATACCCCGGACAACAAGGTGAGACGTTTCGGGAGCGTGGCGACGGTGAGCCGTTCGATGGATACGCAGCTCACTCTTCATCGGATCGTCGGGATCGCGAAGCAACTTCGTAGCTCATTCCCTCTCTCAAGTGGACGATGCAAGCCATTGTTCTTTAACGTATTCGACATTTCGCTCGTTCGCGGCCCATTGCATCGGTCGCACGGTCGGGCAGGGCTTGAAAAATCGGCGCGGCGGGCGGTCAATCGCGTGTGTGCGGTTAAGGTGAGGTGATTCGGGAGCCGGCGGAACGTTGTATCGCCGGACGGCGGATGCCGAATAAAACCCAATCAGGACAGCCACTTGCGCCTTGCGCCGGATTCAGCGCGTGCCGTCGGACGGGCCTGAAGGTGAGGAGATTCGGGAGACGCGCACAGCGGAACGAAGCTTGCTGATCGATCTGCCTTCGCACTTCTCACCCAACCGGGCAACATGAAAATCAGTAGACCTTGGGCATACGGCGCCGCGGCGCTGGCTTTGATCGGCGGCATCGTCACGCTGGCCGCGTGCGCATCGAACGGGGCGCGCAAGAGCGGCAACGACAACGTGCCAGAACCATCGAAGGCCGTCGATCTCGACCGCTATCTCGGCCACTGGCATGAGTTCGCGCGCTACGAGAATCGCTTCGAACGCAACTGCGAAGCCGTCACCGCAAACTATGCGCGACGCGAGGACGGACTCGTGTCAGTCGTCAACGCGTGCAGACAAGGCGGCGTGAACGGTTCATATCGCTCGGCGGAAGGTCGCGCGAAGATCGTCCCCGGATCGAACGGGACGAAACTGAAGGTGTCGTTCTTCGGCCCGTTCTATGTCGGCGACTACTGGATTCTCGATCACGCCGACGATTACACATGGTCCATCGTCGGCGAGCCGAGCGGGCGTTATCTTTGGATCCTGACGCGCGAGGCGAAGCCTTCCGCCGAGTTGCGCCGCACGCTGATCGAGCGCACGCGCGCGCTCGGTTACGACGTGACGATGCTGCGCGAGACGCAGCAAAGCTGACCGGCTAGCTTCCCTTGCAGGCGATGAGCAGCGCGTTCTGATTGTTCTCGGTCGATTGCCCGAGCACGTCGTAGCCGCTTGGACAGAGCGCCTTCGCGTTGTCGGTGCAGTTGCTCCAGCCGCTGTACGTGGGGCACTGGATCTGCTGCGTCGGGCGGCCATCGGTGGAAAAAAGCGGCGGCGCGCTGCTGCATCCGGCAAGCGCACACGCGCTGCCCGCGAACATGGCCGAAAGGCCGATTGCCCTGCCGATTTTCATCCCGCGTTTCATCCCGTACCCCTTTGATTCTTGGTCGTTATTTTCGATTTCGGGAGTATGCCACGCGAAGCTTTCGCGTCGATCTGGCGTGTTCGCAAAAATCCGTCAGACGGCGATCCCCAGTGCCGCGATCTTCTTGTACAACGTCGCCCGCCCGATGCCGATTTTCTCCGCCGCATCCGCGACGCGCCCGCCGCTCGCGCGCAACGCATCGGAGAGAAAGCGCCGTTCGAAATCGGTTATGGCGTCTGCATAGGACAGGCTCGGCGGATCGCCATCTTCCTGCTCCGACGGCTCCGCCTGCGCCGCGATCGCGACCCGCCCCGCATCGATGAATGCGCTCAACGCGCGGGCATCGATATGCTCGGTCTCGGAGAGCATCAGCGCTCGCTCCAGCGTGTTGCGCAACTCGCGGACATTGCCGGGCCAGGAATACGCCTCCAGCAGTTGCAGGCCATCCTTGTGCAGCACGAAATGACCGCCGTGCCCCGGCCGTGTGTCGGCGGACAGGTCTTCGAGAATCGCGTAGGCGAGCGCCTCGATATCGCCCAGCCGGTCGCGCAACGGCGGCGCCTGAATCGTGAGCACGTTCAGACGATAGAACAGGTCCGCGCGAAAGCGTCCCGCCGCAACGAGCGCGGACAGATCAGCGGACGTCGCCGCGATGATGCGCACATCCGCGCGCACGATGCGATTCGAGCCGAGCGGCTCGAACTCCTTGTCCTGCAACACGCGCAGAAGTTTTCCCTGCAAGGGCAGCGGCATGTCGCCGATTTCGTCGAGGAAGAGCGTGCCGCCATCGGCCAGTTCGAACTTGCCGACGCGGCCCTTTCGCTCCGCGCCGGTGTACGCGCCCGCCGCCGCGCCGAAGAATTCGACTTCGAGCAGCGTGTCCGGAATGGCCGCGACGTTGACCGTCACGAGCGGCTTGCCGGCGCGCGTCGATGCCCCGTGGATCGAATGCGCGAGCAGTTCCTTGCCGGTGCCGGTTTCGCCCAGCAGGAGCACCGGAGAATCGACGAGCGCCGCGCGTCGCGCCTGCCGCTTCACTTCGAGACTGACCGGACTCGTGCCGACGAAACTCGAAAACGTGTACTTCGCGCGCCGCGCCTGCGCGAGCGACTGGCGTGTCGCGATCAGTTCCTGCTGCACGCGCGAGTAGTGCGCGAAAAGCGGCGTGAGCGCCTTCATCTCGTCGAACAACGCAAAACCGATCGCGCCGATGATCACGCCCGCGTCGTCCTTGAGCGGCAGACGCGTGACGACGAGCGGCTCGCGGTCCGTTTCCAGCACGTCGAGCAGGATCGGCTTGCCTGTCGCGACGACTTCGCGCATCAGGCTGTTCGGAATCACGGTTTCGCAGTCGAGGCCGATCGCGTCGAGCGGATCGTCGAATCCGAAACGCGCGGCGTAGCGCTTGTTGATCCACACGACGCGCGCGTCCGCATCGACGATGAAAGTGCCTTCGCTCAGATTCTCGAAGGTCTTGAAAAGCGACTCCATCGCGCGGCGCATCACGTCGCTGTAGTCCAGGGGCACGTTGATCCAGTCGTTGCGCATGGCGCCCAAAGTCTCCGTTTTCTCTATATCGAGACAAATATCTCAATCAGGAGACTCGCCGGCAATCCGCATCTGTACTAGTCTTGACAAGTTGCGTGATCGCGCGTGGTGCCGAAGATGTCTCTATTTTGAGACATCTGGATGAAACGTTGCGATGGCATGCTCGTCCGATGCCCGCAGCGGCTTCGTTATAACCAGCTGGCACGAAAACTGCATTCTGCCCGCGCGGTGCGTTACCGACGCGCCCGCAGCGCTTCCAGAAGAAGCGCGCACTATGCTTCAAAGAACAAACCACTCACGGAGACTCAATGTCGTTCATCATCGTGCTCGCCGCCCTGGCGTTCCTGATGCTCGCCGCCTACCGCGGCTACAGCGTCATTCTTTTCGCCCCGATCGCGGCGCTCGCTGCCGTCCTTCTCACCGATCCAGCCGCCGTCGCGCCCGTGTTCTCCGGCATCTTCATGGAGAAGATGGTCGGCTTCGTGAAGCTCTACTTTCCGGTGTTCCTGCTCGGCGCGGTGTTCGGCAAAGTCATCGAGTTGTCGGGCTTCTCCGAGTCGATCGTCGCCGCGGCGATTCGCTATATCGGCAAGTCGCGCGTGAATGCGGTGATCGTCGCGGTGTGCGCGCTGCTCACCTATGGCGGCGTGTCGCTGTTCGTGGTCGTGTTCGCGGTGTATCCGTTCGCGGCGGAAATGTATCGCCAGAGCAATATTCCGAAGCGCCTGATGCCGGGCGCGATCGCGCTGGGCGCGTTCTCGTTCACGATGGATTCGCTGCCGGGCACGCCGCAGATCCAGAACATCATCCCGACGACGTTCTTCAAGACGACCGGCTGGGCCGCGCCGTGGCTCGGCGTGATCGGCTCGGTGTTCATCATCGTCGTGGGCCTGACGTTCCTCGAATGGCGCCGCCGCTCGGCGATGGCCAAGGGCGAAGGCTACGGCACGTCGCTCGTGAACGAGCCGGAGCGCGTGGAATCGACGTCGCTGCCGAATCCGTTGCTCGCGATCGCGCCGCTGATTCTCGTCGGCGTCGCGAATTTCGCGCTGACCAAGTGGATTCCGACATGGTACGGCGCGAGCTATACCGTGCCGCCGGAAGTGCTGCCGGGCGTGCATGCGCCGGTTACCACGGCCGTCAAAACCGTCGTGGCGATCTGGGCGGTCGAAGGCGCGTTGTTGCTGGGCATCGTGCTCGTCCTGCTGACCGCCTTCCCGCGCGTGAAGGAACGGTTCGCGGTCGGTACGCGGGCGGCCGTCGCAGGCGCGCTGCTCGCGGCGATGAACACGGCTTCGGAGTATGGCTTCGGTGGCGTGATCGCCGCTTTGCCGGGCTTCCTCGTCGTCAGCGATGCGCTCAAGAGCATCCCGAATCCGCTCGTCAATGCGGCCATTTCCGTGAGCTCGCTCGCGGGGATCACCGGCTCGGCGTCGGGCGGCATGAGTATCGCGCTCGCCGCGATGTCCGATACGTTCATCGCCGGCGCGCAGGCCGCGCATATTCCGCTGGAAGTGCTGCATCGCGTGGTGGCGATGGCCTCGGGCGGCATGGATACGTTGCCGCACAACGGCGCGGTCATCACGCTGCTCGCGGTGACGGGGCTTACGCACCGCGAGTCGTATCGCGATATTTTCGCGGTGACGGTCATCAAGACGCTGGCCGTGTTCTTTGTTATCGGCGTCTACTACATGACTGGAATCGTTTGATGGGTTCTCTTTGAGACCTGTGCAGACAAACGCCCCTGCGGCCGAAAAAACCGCAGGGGCAAACGGCATTAAGCCGCCTTCAGCAGCCCGTGCGGATCGATGACGAATTTCCGCGGCGCACCGCCATCGAACTTGCGATAACCATCCGGCGCTTCATCGAGCGACACCACCGTCACGTTGACGATATCCGCGATCGGCAGACGGTCCCACAGAATCGCCTGCATCAGATTGCGGTTGTACTTCATGACCGGCGTCTGCCCGGTATGGAACGAGTGCGACTTCGCCCAACCGAGACCGAAGCGGATGCTCAGGCTGCCCTTCCTCGCGGCGGCATCGACGGCGCCCGGATCGTCGGTCACGTAGAGACCCGGAATGCCGATCGCGCCCGCCGCCTTCGTGATTTCCATCAGCGAATTGAGCACGGTCGCGGGCGCTTCGTGGCCGCTGTCGCTGCCGTGGCCGTGCGCCTCGAAGCCCACGCAATCGACCGCGCAGTCCACTTCCGGCTTGCCGAGTATCTGCTCGATCTGCTCGCCGAGCGTCGCGTCGTTCGACAGATTGATCGTCTCGAAGCCCATCGCGCGTGCGTGCGCGAGACGCTCCTCGTTCATGTCGCCGACGATCGTGCACGCCGCGCCCAGGATGCGCGCCGACGCGGCCGCCGCCATGCCGACGGGACCCGCGCCCGCGATATACACCGTCGAGCCCGGCCCGACGCCCGCCATCACGGCGCCGTGATAACCCGTCGGAAGAATGTCGGAGAGGCAGGTGAGATCGCGAATCTTCGACATCGCCTGCGCCTTGTCGGGAAACTTCAGCAGATTGAAGTCCGCGTACGGGACCATCACGTATTCCGCCTGTCCGCCGATCCAGCCGCCCATGTCGACATAGCCGTACGCGCCGCCCGCCCGCGACGGATTCACGTTCAGGCACACGCCCGTGTGCTGCGCCTTGCAAGTCGGACAGCGGCCGCACGCGACATTGAACGGCACCGAAACGAGATCGCCGACCGATAGCGTTTCCACGTCGCGCCCGACTTCGATGACCTCGCCCGTGATCTCATGGCCGAGCACGAGACCGACCTGCGCGGTCGTGCGGCCGCGCACCATGTGCTGGTCCGAGCCGCAGATATTGGTGCTGACAACTTTCAGAATGACGCCGTGACCGATGTCGCGGCCGCGTGGATCGACCATTTTCGGATAGTCGATGGATTGCACTTCGACCTTGCCCTGCCCCAGATAAACGACGCCGCGATTGCTGCTCATTGATCGTCTCCATGTTTCGTGGACGGCACGCGCGATGAGCCCGCCGCACTTCATCGGGTCATCGCGCCCGTGCAACGAGGGTAGCGCTCTCGCACAGCCGCGACTGTCACTCAATGCGACGCGCGTTTGACTGAAACCGACATCGCGCCCCGAAAGCCTTTCGACCCGGTTTTTATTGATTGACCGTTCAAAATAAAAAAACTAGTATCGGCGCAAATCATCCACTACAGAACCGCCATGCCCAAAGTCGGAATGCGCGAAATCCGCCGCGCGCAACTCATCGACGCCACGCTGCACACCATCGATCAATCCGGCCTCGCGGGCGCGACGCTCGCTTCGGTCGCGCAGCGCGCGAGCACATCGACGGGCATCGTCAGTCACTATTTCGGCGACAAGGACGGCCTGCTCGAAGCCACGATGCGTCATGTGCTGCGCTCGCTGTGGCAGGGCACGTCACGCCGGCGCAAGGCCGCGAAGCCCGATCCGCGGTCGAAGCTGCGCGCGGTCGTCGCGGCGAATTTCGATGTCGAACAGGTGAACGGACCGGTCATGAAAACCTGGCTCGCGTTCTGGTCGGAGAGCATGCACAAGCCGGAATTGCGGCGGTTGCAACGCGTGAACACGCGGCGTCTGAACTCGAACCTGTGCGCGGATTTCGCGCGAGCGTTGACGAAGCCGGCCGCGCGCCGCGCCGCGAGCGGTCTCGCCGCGTTGATCGACGGGCTGTGGCTGCGCGGCGCGCTCGCGGGCGAGCCATTCGATACGAAGGGCGCGCTGCGACTCGCCTACGACTACATCGACCTCGTGCTGGAAGCGCGCGGCTGATCACTCACATTCAAGGAAAGGAGCGCGACATGTCCGCATTCGGAGAGCAACGGCTTTATATCGGCGGCGAATACGTCGATGCGACGAGCGGCGAAACCTTCGACACGCTCGATCCCGCAACGGGCGAAACGCTCGCGCGCGTGCAGCAGGCGTCGGAGGCGGATATCGATCGCGCGGTGCGATCGGCGCGTGAAGGCCAGCGCGAATGGGCCGCGATGACCGCGATGCAGCGCTCGCGCATCCTGCGCCGCGCGGTCGACCTGCTTCGCGCGCGCAACGACGAACTCGCCGCGATCGAAACGCGCGATACCGGCAAGCCGATCGCGGAAACGCGCGCCGTCGATATCGTGACGGGCGCGGATGTCATCGAGTATTACGCCGGGCTCGCAACGGCCATCGAAGGCGAGCAGATCCCGCTGCGGGAAACGTCGTTCGTCTATACGCGGCGCGAACCGCTCGGCGTGTGCGCGGGCATCGGCGCGTGGAACTACCCGATTCAGATCGCATGCTGGAAGTCCGCGCCCGCGCTCGCCGCGGGCAACGCGATGATCTTCAAGCCGAGTGAAGTCACGCCGTTGACCGCGCTTAAGCTCGCCGAGATCTACACCGAAGCGGGCGTGCCCGCGGGCGTCTTCAACGTCGTGCAGGGCGATGGCCGCGTCGGTGCGATGCTCGCCGAACATGCCGGCATCGAGAAGATTTCGTTCACGGGCGGCGTCGAGACAGGAAAGAAGGTGATGGCGCGCGCGGGCGGTTCGACGCTCAAGGAAGTGACGATGGAGCTAGGCGGCAAGTCGCCGCTCATCGTCTTCGACGATGCGAACCTCGAACGCGCCGCCGATATCGCGATGAGCGCGAACTTCTTCAGCTCGGGACAGGTGTGTACAAACGGCACGCGCGTGTTCGTGGAGCGCGGCGTCATCGACAGGTTCGAAGCGCTGGTTCTGGAGCGCGTGAAGCGCATTCGCATCGGCGCACCCGATGACCCCAGCACGAACTTCGGGCCGCTCGTGAGCGCGGCGCAATTGCAGAAGGTACTCGGCTTCATCGAGAGCGGCAAGCGCGAAGGCGCGCGGCTCGTCGCGGGCGGCGCGCGCATGACCGATGGCGCGTTTGCGCGCGGCCAGTATGTCGAGCCGACCGTATTCGCCGATTGCCGCGACGACATGCGCATCGTGCGCGAGGAAATCTTCGGCCCCGTGATGAGCATGCTTGCGTTCGATGACGAAGACGAAGTCATCGCGCGCGCCAACGATACGGACTACGGTCTTGCGGCGGGCGTCGTGACGGAGAACCTGTCGCGTGCGCATCGCGTGATTCATCGGCTCGAAGCGGGTATTTGCTGGATCAATACGTGGGGCGAATCGCCGGCGGAAATGCCTGTGGGCGGCTACAAGCAATCGGGCATCGGTCGCGAGAACGGCATCGTCGCGTTGCATGCCTATACGCGCATCAAGTCCGTGCAGGTCGAGCTCGGCCCCTATCAGCCCGTGTTTTAAGGAGTATCTGCGATGAGCGCGAACGAATACGACTACATCATCGTCGGCGCGGGATCGGCGGGCAACGTGCTGGCATCGCGTCTCACCGAAGACGAGGATGTGACCGTGCTGCTGCTCGAAGCGGGCGGGCCGGACTATCGCTTCGACTTCCGCACGCAAATGCCTGCGGCGCTGGCTTATCCGCTTCAGGGGCGGCGCTATAACTGGGCGTATGAAACCGAGCCCGAGCCGCATATGAACAACCGTCGCATGGAATGCGGGCGCGGCAAGGGGCTGGGCGGATCGTCGCTTATCAATGGCATGTGCTATATCCGCGGCAATGCGCTCGACTACGATAACTGGGCGTCGATGCCGGGGCTCGATGACTGGAGTTATCTCGACTGTCTGCCGTATTTCCGGAAGGCGGAGACACGCGATATCGGCCCGAATGCGTATCACGGCGGCGATGGTCCCGTGCACGTGACGACGAGCAAGCCCGGCAACAATCCGCTGTTCGCCGCGATGGTCGAGGCCGGCGTGCAGGCGGGTTATCCGCGCACCGAGGATCTGAACGGCTATCAGCAGGAAGGCTTCGGCCCGATGGATCGCACCGTGACCGCGAACGGACGGCGTGCGAGTACGGCGCGCGGATATCTGGATCGCGCGAAGCATCGCGGCAATCTCACGATCGTCACGCATGCAACGACTGACCGCGTGCTGTTCTCGGGCAAGCGTGCGATCGGCGTCGCGTATCTGCATGGCGGGCAGCGCGTCACGGCGCATGTGCGGCGCGAGGTGCTCGTGTGCAGCGGTGCGATCGCTTCGCCGCAGTTGCTGCAACGTTCGGGCGTCGGGCGAGCCGACTGGCTGAAGGAACTTGAGATTCCGGTCGTGCACGATCTGCCGGGCGTCGGTGAGAACTTACAGGATCATCTGGAGATGTACATGCAATACGAATGCAAGGAGCCTGTGTCCTTGTATCCGGCGTTGCAGTGGTGGAATCAGCCGGGGATCGGGCTCGAGTGGATGCTGAACGGTACGGGCATCGGCGCGAGCAATCAGTTCGAAGCGGGCGGCTTCATCCGCACGCGCGACGATGACCTCTGGCCGAACATCCAGTATCACTTTCTGCCGGTGGCGATCAACTACAACGGCTCGAACCCGATCACGATGCACGGGTTCCAGGCGCATGTCGGATCGATGCGCTCGCCGAGTCGCGGACACGTGAAGCTCAAGTCTCGCGATCCGAATGCGCATCCCGCCATCCTTTTCAACTATATGGCCGATCCGCTCGACTGGCGCGAATTCCGCGACGCGATTCGCATCACGCGGGAGATCATGCATCAGCCTGCGCTTGGGCGTTATCGCGGTCGCGAGCTTCATCCTTCCGACGATCTGAAAAGCGATGCGGAACTCGATGCGTTCGTGCGAGCGAAGGCGGAGACGGCTTTTCACCCTTCCTGTTCATGCAAGATGGGTTATGACGATATGGCCGTCGTCGATGGGGAAGGACGCGTGCATGGGATGGAAGGACTGCGCGTCGTCGATGCTTCGATCATGCCGCAGATCACGACGGGTAATCTCAATGCGCCGACGATCATGCTGGCGGAGAAGATCGCAGATCGGGTTCGGGGATTGCAGGCTTTGGGGCGGGTGGATACGCCGTATTTCGTGGCGGAGGGGAAACGGGCGCGGAAGGAGTCGGTGGCGCGCGTCACGCGAGAGTTCGGAGAGGTGAAGGGTTAAGAGCGCCAGGCGGTGATCAAAAAAAGGGCCGCGCAAGCGCGGCCTCGAATCGCCCTACCTCATACCCCTTCGGAATTCATCCAACGCACGTCACGCATCGAACCGCGCACGCGCCGCCGCCGCGATCTGCATCAATACTTCCACACTCAACCGCGACGCAATCACCTTCACATACTCATGATGCCGCGCTTCGAGCGGCGCATCGAGATACTGCGCGTGCAGATAGCGAATCAACGCAATACGCCGATGCTTCAGCGCAATACTCCGATCGAGCAACGCGAGCGCAGCATCCGCGTCATGCCTCTTGCACGCACGCTCGGAAAGTCGCGCGGCGGCATCGCGCGACGCATTCATCGCACTGACATGTGATGCGCGGAAGCGCTCAACCGCCACGCTTCGAAATCCGCACGCCGCCAGTCAAGCTCAAGCGCGAGCCGCTTCGTGCCTTCGCGAATCTTCGGCTTGTGCAGCACGAGCGTGAGCGCATCGAGCGCCGGCCATTCCTCGAACGAAAGCGCCGCGATCTCTACCGCGAGCGTCTCCAGCAAACGCGTATGCCCCTTCGTCTCAAGAAACGCACTCACGCGATTGCACCACGCTTCGTAATCGATCAGACCATCGTCCGATTCATGCGGCATGCCGCGATACCTCAGGCTCGCATCGATGCACACGGGCTGCGGCCCTTCATGCTCATGCTCGTACAGGCCGACGCGCGTTCGCACGATCAACTCATCGACAATCACGCGCCAGCCCTGCCCACCTGCTTCAAGCGGTTCGAACGGCTTCATGAGAGCAGCGGCTCGGCGGCGTCGAGCATCATCTTCACGAAGTAATCGGCGAAGCTGCGGCGCACGATCATCTCGAAGCGATCGCCGCCGAGCGGCACGAGCGTCAGGGATGCCTTGAAATAATGGCTCTGTGCGCACTGGCCTTCGCCGAAGACCTTCGGATGCAGATCGAGCGGACAGCCGCGCGAGAGCACTTCACGGGTCTTCGGACCATCGATGTCGAGCACCGTATAACCGCTGCCGATATCCACCGCCGCCGAGAACTGACCGACGAACGCGTCGCGCAGCTTCGCTTCGAGCGGCGCGGGACGCGATGCGTCGTGGGCCGTATCCGAATACACGAGCCATTCATCGGGGCCGAGCCACAGCATCGTGTAGCCGTTGCCGCGCGCGATGGTGTTCGCCTTCTCGGGCGGCGTGCAACCGATCACGTTCTGCACCGCCTTGACGAACGCAGGATCACGCGTGTCGCCACGCACGTTCACGAGTTCGAGGAACGGCCGCTCCGTGAGACGAAACTTTTTCGGCGAGCCGCTCTGATGCGATTTCATCAACGCATCGGCGCCGACGAGCGGAGACTCCTGCCACGTGCCGCTCAGAGCCTGTCCGCTGATTGCGCGATCGACGACCGTCGAGGAACCTTTGATCTCATTCAACATGCTGACGTGCTCCTTCGCTGTCGTAGAACACCGAACTGGTGATTTTTGCGTTGATGCGCTTGCCGTTCGCAAGCGGAATCATGACCGATTCGCCGACCTTCTCGAGACCGCCCTTCACGACGGCCAATGCAATCGAACGCTTCAAAATAGGGCTGTAATAGCTCGACGTGACGTGACCGAGCATCGGCGCGGTATCGCCCTGGAATGGACCCGCGACGATCTGCGCGCCTTCCGGAAGCACGAACGAAGGATCATCGGTCAGAAGGCCGACGAACTGCTTGCGCCCGGCCTTCGCCGTGTCCGAACGCGTCAGCGAACGCTTGCCGATGAAGTCCTTCGACTTCGCGACCAGCCCGCCCATGCCGAGGTCGTAAGGCGTCATCGAACCGTCCGTATCCTGACCGACGATGATGTAGCCCTTCTCCGCGCGCAGCACGTGCATCGTTTCCGTGCCGTACGGCGTGATGTCGAACTCCGCGCCCGCCAGCATGAGCGCTTCCCACACCGCGCGTCCGACGTTGGCCGGCACGTTCACTTCATACGCGAGCTCGCCCGAGAAGCTGATGCGCATCACGCGCGCCGCTGCGCCCGCGACCGTGCCGTCGCGATAGCTCATGAACGGGAACGATGCGTTCGCGAAGTCGATGTCGTGGCACACCTTCTGAAGAACCTTACGGCTGTTCGGGCCGACGACCGCAAAAGTTGCCCAGTGATCCGTCACCGATGCGAGACGCACGCGCATGTCGGGCCATTCGGTCTGCAGCCAGCGTTCGAGCCACGTCAAAACGCGCGCCGCGCCGCCGGTGGTCGTCGTCATCATGTAGTGCTGTTCGCCGAGGCGCACCGTCACGCCGTCGTCGAAGATCATGCCGTTCTCGTCGAGCATCAGGCCGTAGCGGCACTTGCCGACTTCGAGCTTGCTCCACGGATTCGTGTACATCCAGTTCAAGAGCTTCGCGGAATCCGGGCCCTGGATGTCGATCTTGCCGAGCGTCGATGCATCGAGAATGCCGACGCTCTGACGCACCGCGAGCGATTCACGGGCGACCGCCGCGTGCATGTCCTCGCCCGCTTTCGGGTAATACCACGGACGCTTCCAGTTGCCGACGTCCTCGAACATCGCGCCGTTCTCGACGTGCCATTCGTGAATCGCGGTCTTGCGCACCGGATCGAGAAACTCGCCGAGCTCGCGGCCCGCGAACGTGCCGAAGGTGACAGGCGTGTAGTTCGGGCGGAACGTCGTCGTGCCGGTCTCGGGAATCGTCTTGCCGAGCGCCTGCGCGAGAATCGCCATGCCGTTGATGTTGCCGAGCTTGCCCTGGTCGGTGCCGAAGCCCATCGCCGTATAGCGCTTCACGTGCTCGACGGATTCGAAGCCTTCACGCGCCGCCAGATAGATGTCCGCCGCGGACACGTCGTTCTGGAAGTCGACGAACTGCTTCGGGCCGCGCGTCGACATGTCCCGGTTGCCGACGATCCACAGCGGCATCATCGGTGCTTCGACGATCTCAGCGACCTGCACGGGATTCGGCTTCACGACGATATGACCCGCCGCACGCGCCGCTTCCGCACCGGCATCGCCGCCGAAGCGGATGCCGCGCGCCAGCGAGAACTCGCCCGCGCATGCGCCGACGCTGCTTTCCAGTTGCATCGCCTTGCCCGGAACGAAACAAGCCTTCTCGTCGTGCCAGTGCGCCTTGCCGCCCGATTGCGCGAAGAGGTGCAGCACCGGGCTCCAGCCGCCCGACATCGCGACGAGGTCGCATTGCAGATCGGTCTGCTTCGGGCCGACCTCGCCCTTCGCATACGAAGCCACTTCCACCGACGCCACGCGCAGCTTGCCGCGCGCAACGGTGATCACCGCGTTGTTCAGCACGCGCACGCCGTAGCGGCGGGCCGCTGCGGGCAAGGCGCCTTTCGATTCGGCCGGACGCGGATCGACGACGGTCACTTCTGCGCCTGCCGCCTTCAGATCGAGCGCGCATTGATAGGCGTCGTCGTTGTTCGTGAAGACGACGGCCTGACGTCCCGGCAGCACCGCATAGCGATGCAGGTACGTCGACACCGCCGATGCCAGCATCACGCCCGGCAGATCGTTGTTGCCGAAGACGATGGGACGCTCGTGCGCGCCCGTCGCGAGCACCACGCGCTTCGCGCGCACCTTCCACATCAGTTCGCGCGTGCCCTTGCGCCGCGATACGGGCAGATGATCCGTCAGGCGCTGCGTGATCGTGACGAGGTTGTGATCCTGATAGCCGAACGCCGTGCTGCGCGAAAGAATCTTCACGTCAGGCATCTTGCGCAGTTCGGCTTCGAGCTTCTGCACCCATTGCAGCGCGGGCTTGCCGTCGATCTCCGCGCGGCACGACAACAGTGAGCCGCCGAGTTCGCGCTGATCGTCGACGAGAATCACGCGCGCGCCCGACAGACCCGCCGCATGCGCCGCCGCGAGACCCGACGGGCCGCCGCCGACCACGAGCACATCGCAGTGCGCGAAGCACTTGTCGTAGCGATCGGCATCGAGATGCTTCGGCGCTTCGCCGAGGCCCGCCGCATCGCGGATCACTTCTTCGTACTTCGGCCAGAACTTGCGCGGCCACATGAACGTCTTGTAGTAGAAGCCCGCGGGAATGAAGCGCGCGATCTTCTGATTGACCGCCATGCGGTCGTTCTCGATGTTCGGCTTCGCGTTCACGCTCTCGGCGACCAGACCCTGGTACAACTCGACTTCCGTGGCGCGCGCATTCGGCACCGTGTACGCGCCGGTTTCGAGCTGCACGATTGCATTCGGTTCTTCCACGCCCGCGGTGATGATCCCGCGCGGACGGTGATATTTCCAGCTCCGCGCAACGAAGCGCTCGCCATTCGCGAGCAACGCGGACGCGAGCGTATCGCCTTCGAAGCCGTGATACGTCTTGCCGTTGAACGTGAAGGTCACGGGGATCGCGCGATTGATGCGCCCGCCCATGCCGAGTCGGTCTTTCTGGCTCATTTCGACGTGCCTCCGTTGTCTTGCATCACAGCCAGCGGACGGTCGAACGTCTCGTAGCCCTGGATTTCATAACTCACCGTATCGCGCTGCGCCTTGAACCAGCGCCGGCAGCCCTGCGCATGCATCCATTGCTCGCGATGCACGCCGCGCGGATTCTTGCGCATGAAGAGGTAGTCGCCCCATTCCTTGTCGGTGAGCTTTTCCGTGTCGAGCGGACGCGCGATATCCGCTTCGCCGCCGCAGGAGAATTCGGTTTCGGCGCGCGGCCCGCACCAGGGGCATTCGATCAGCAACATGTTTCTTTCCTCGATGCGGTTAGTGAGCCACGGCAGCCGCGCCGTGTTCGTCGATGAGATGGCCGGTATAGAAGCGATCCAGCGAGAACGGCGCGTTCAACGCATGCGGCTCGTCCTTCGCGATCGTGTGCGCATAGGCCCAGCCAGAGCCCGGCGTCGCCTTGAAGCCGCCCGTGCCCCAGCCGCAGTTGAAGTAGAGTCCCTTCACGTCGGTCTTGGAGATGATCGGGCATGCATCCGGCGAGACATCGACGATGCCGCCCCACTGGCGATTCATGCGCACGCGCGAGAACACCGGGAACATCTCGACGATCGCTTCCAGCGTGCCTTCGATGATGTGGAAGCTGCCGCGCTGTCCGTAACCCGCGTACTGGTCGACGCCCGCGCCGATCACGAGATCGCCCTTGTCGGACTGGCTGATGTACGCGTGCACCGCGTTCGACATGATCACCGTGTTCACGACCGGCTTGATCGGCTCGGAAACGAGCGCCTGAAGCGGATGACTCTCAATCGGCAGACGCACGCCGGCCATGTCGGCGAGCGTCGTCGTGCTGCCGGCCGTGACGACCGCGACCTTCTTCGCCTTGATGAAGCCCTTCGTGGTATCGACGCCCGTCACCTGGCTTCCATCGCGGCGAATGCCGACGACCTGGCAGTTCTGAATGATGTCGACGCCCGCGCGGTCCGCGCCGCGCGCGAAGCCCCAGGCCACCGCATCGTGACGCGCGACGCCGCCGCGACGCTGAATCGACGCGCCCAGCACCGGATAGCGGCTGTTGAGGTTGATCGTCGGCTCGATTTCCTTGATCTGCTGCGGCGTGAGGAACTCGGCATCGACGCCATTGAGACGGTTCGCGTTCACGCGGCGTTCCGTATCGCGCACGTCCTGCAGCGTGTGCGCGAGGTTCATCACGCCGCGCTGCGAGAACATCACGTTGTAGTTGAGGTCTTGCGAGAGGCCTTCCCACAGCTTCATCGCTTTCTCGTACAGCGCGGCCGATTCGTCCCACAGATAGTTCGAGCGCACGATGGTCGTGTTGCGCGCGGTATTGCCGCCGCCGATCCATCCCTTCTCGAGAATCGCGACATTCGTGATGCCGTGCTCTTTCGCGAGGTAATACGCGGTCGCGAGACCATGACCGCCGCCGCCGACGATCACCACGTCGTACTCGCGCTTCGGCTCGGGACTTCGCCACTGGCGCTCCCAGTTCTCGTGATACGACATGCCGTTGCGCAAGAGGCTGAAGATGGAATAGCGGCTCATGGTGTTTCTCTTCCTTCGTGGGGTCCTGAATTCAGCATTCGATGACGTTGACGGCGAGGCCACCGCGCGACGTCTCCTTGTATTTCGTCTTCATGTCGGCGCCGGTTTCGCGCATCGTCTTGATGACCGAATCGAGCGACACGTAGTGCGTGCCGTCGCCTTTCATCGCCATGCGCGCGGCGTTGATCGCCTTGATCGCGCCCATCGCGTTGCGCTCGATGCACGGAATCTGCACCAGGCCACCGACGGGATCGCAGGTCATGCCGAGGTTATGTTCCATGCCGATTTCCGCGGCGTTTTCCACTTGCGCGGGCGTGCCGTTCATCACGGCGGCGAGTGCGGCCGCGGCCATCGAGCACGCGACGCCGACTTCGCCCTGACAGCCGACTTCCGCGCCGGAGATCGAAGCCGTTTCCTTGTAGATGATGCCGATGGCGGCCGCGGTGAGCAGGAAGCGCACGATGCCTTCGTCGTTCGAGGCGTGCATGAACTTCACGTAGTAGTGCAGCACGGCGGGAATCACGCCGGCCGCGCCATTGGTCGGCGCGGTGACGACGCGGCCGCCCGCCGCGTTTTCTTCGTTGACGGCCATCGCGTAGAGATTGACCCAGTCGAGCATCGACAACGGATCGCGCAGGGACTCTTCCGAACGCGAACGCAGCGAAGCGGAGAGATCGGCTGCGCGGCGCTTCACATGCATCGGGCCGGGCAATTCGCCGCGCTCCTTGCAGCCGCGCTCGACGCACGCGGCCATCACGCGCCACACGGCGAGCAGACCTTCGCGCACTTCGGCTTCGGTGCGATTCGCGCATTCGTTCTGCATCGTCACTTCGGCGATAGACAGACCTGTCTCCCGGCAGACGCGCATCAGATCGTCGCCGGTGCGAAACGGATGCGGCACCGGGTTGGCCGCCCGCAGACCGTTCACGCGATCGCCTTCGCGATTCACGACGAAGCCGCCGCCGACCGAGTAATACTCTTTCTCGACGAGCAACTGGCCGTTCTCGTCGAACGCCTGAAAGCGCATGCCGTTCGGATGCACGATGCTCGACCCCGGCGCGCCCGGCATCAGCTTGCGATAGAAACCGATGTGCTCGCGTTCCTCGAACACGACTTCATGCTTGCCGAGCAGCTTCAGGCGCTTCGTCGCGCGGATGTCGGCGAGGCGCGGCGCGATCATGTCGGGATCGATCAGGTCGGGCAGATTGCCTTCGAGACCGAGCAGCACGGCCTTGTCGGTGCCGTGGCCCTTGCCGGTCGCACCGAGCGAGCCGAACAGCTCGGCGCGCACGCGGGTGACGAAGGCGAGCAGATTGGCGTCCTCGATATGCGACGCGAAACGGCACGCCGCGATCATCGGCCCGACGGTATGCGAGCTTGACGGTCCGATGCCGATCTTGAACAGATCGAAGACGCTGACATTCATGGGTGTGTCCCTGGTTGGCGTTGCGCACGAGCGCGACCGTGGTTTCGGTATGGCGCTCATTGCACCAAACCCTGAAGAGACCCGATAGAACAAAAGCGCCATCGAAATGGGACCGCGGCGTCAGGGCTCGATTCGCCGTGCGCCGGGCGATGTTTTCGTGAAGATTTCCAGCGCGTTCGCTGCTTCGCGACACCTATCAATGCCGGTTCCGCTAACAGAGCATTTCGCGTCCGGCGCGTTTTTGCGCATCTTCGTTGCACTTTCCGCCTTTTTGAGACTGATCCGAATCGTCGCGCGGACGCTCATCGGTATATTCCCCAAGTTCCCGGATGAGCCGCGCCAGGCGGCTTCACTCCACGTTCCGCCTTCTCTCGCTTCTCTGGTTTGCATCGATGGAAACTCACGCCTTACCCGATCAGTTCTTCAAATCCTGGGCTTTCGCATTCGTCGTCGGCGTGGCCGTCGTCGGCACGCTCGAAGCACTCGATCTCCTTACCGCCGATCGCTTGCTCGCGCGTGAGGCGCCCGTCTGGGCCGCGCTGACGCTGCTCTGCTCGATCGATCCCGTGCTGCGCTACTTCGGCGTGTTGCAGGCCGAAGTCGAGCAGCGCTGGGGCGATTACGCGGTCGCGAGCGTGCTCGGCCGCTCGACCGGCGCGCTCGTCGGCTGCATCTTTGCGTGGGGGTTCGCCGTGCTCGGCGGCTGAAGCGCCTCTCGCTTTTCTCCGTTCGCAATCGCGCGGCCGCCGTCTCACGACGCCGGCCGCGTTCTCTTTCTGACACGCGCCCGAGGCTCGCGGGCGAGTGTTATGCTCGCTGGATAACGTCCAGCCGCATGTCTCCCGCATGAATGCCGCAGAGCCTCTCCCGCCGTCTTCCGTCGACGGTCAATCGAAATCGCGTATCCGCTTCGGCATCATCCTGTTGCCGAACTTCACGCTGACCGCGTTCGCCGGTTTCGTCGATCTGTTGCGCCTGTCCGCCGACGAAGGCGATTTCAGCCGTCCGGTGCGCTGCTCATGGAGCGTGATCGGCGAAACGCTCGCGCCGGTGCGCGCAAGCTGCGGCATTCAGATCACGCCGTGGGAAACCTACGACCAGGCCGAGCCGTTCGATTACGTCGTGGTGGTCGGCGGCCTGCTGCATTCCGGCCCCGCCACCAGCGACGCGACGCTGCAGTTCATCCGCCGCGCGGCCTCGGCGAACGCGACGATGGTCGGCATGTGCACGGGCGTGTTTTCGCTGATGCGCGCGGGCGTGCTCGAAGGGCATCGCATCTGCGTGAGCTGGTTTCACTACTGGGACTTCATCGAGCGATTCCCGCACGCCGACGAGAAATCGCTCGTCGCGGACCGCCTGTTCGTGATCGACAGAAGGCGCATCACGTGTTCGGGCGGGCGTGCATCGATCGATGTCGCCGCCGCCATTCTTCTGCGTCACTTCGAAACGGCGACGGTGCAAAAGGCCCTGCGCATCCTGCTCGTCGATGACATGCAGAAGGGCAATGCGCCGCAGCCGCATCCGCCGGGCCTCGCGCCCGCGACGCATCCGAAGGTGAAACGTGCGATCCTGCTGATGGAGCAGCACGTCGGGCGCTCGCTCACGCTCGATGAACTCGCGCACAAGCTGGATCTGTCGACGCGGCAACTCGAACGCCTCTTCAAGGCGGAGACGGGTAAAGCGCCGCAGGCGTACGCGAAGCAGGTGCGGCTGCGCACGGCGGCGTGGCTTCTGACGAGCTCGGACAAGACGGTGGCGGATATCGCATCGAGCTGCGGCTTCTCCGATGCATCGCATCTCGGCCGCGAGTTCCGCAAGCAATTCGGCCTGCCGCCGATGATGTATCGCGAGCAGGGCGGCGCGCCGGATGCGCAGGAAGCCGCTCAGGCAATGGACTACGACGAGACTTTCCCGGGCCGCGCCCAGGCGATCTAGCAGGATCTGTTCACGTTTTCCGCGGCTCATCAATCCAAGGAGGAACGGCATGGAGACTCACGGATATTCGCAGGAAGAATGGAAGGTGCGTTGCGAACTGGCGGCGCTTTATCGCGTGATCGGGCACTTCCGCTGGACCGACATGATCTTCACGCACATCAGCGCGCGCGTGCCGGGACCGGATCATCACTTCCTGATCAACCGCTATGGCGTGCTGTTCGACGAGATGCGCGCATCGGATCTGGTGCGCATCGACAGCGAGGGACGTCCGGTCGAAGCGGGCGCAAGCGATGATCCCGGGCGCTATCGCGTGAATCCGGCGGGCTTCACGATTCATTCCGCCGTTCATATGGCGCGTCCCGATGTGTTTTGCGTCGTGCATACGCATACGGCGGCGGGCGCGGCGGTGTCGGCGCAGAAGCAGGGCCTGCTGCCGATCAGTCAGCACGCGTTGAAGTACTACGGGCACATCGCGTATCACGATTACGAAGGGATCGCGCTGGATCTCGCGGAGCGGGATCGGCTCGTCAACGATCTCGGATCGCATAACGCGATGATCCTGAAAAATCACGGCTTGCTGACCTGCGGGAAGTCGATTCCGGAGGCGTTTCAGGAGATGTATTTCCTTGAAAGAGCCTGCGAGATTCAGATTCGCGCGCTGGCGGGCAACGCGGAACTGAATCTGCCGTCGCAGAAGGTTTGCGAGGTGACGGCGGAGCAATATCGGCGGGACGAGTCCGACGGGATCATGGCGCTGCAATGGGAAGCGGCGTTGAGGATGATCGAAGGCGCGAAGCCCGATTACCGGAGCTGACGCGCCCTCTTCGTATCACCGCGTTCAGTTGCCGGCCACATAAGCCTTCACCGCCGGCAACCCGTCCTTCCCGTCGAACGTCTTCACGCCCGCAAGCCATTTGTCCAGCACCGCCGGGTTCGCCTTGAGCCACTCGCGCGCCGCCTTGTTGGCATCGGTCTTGTTCATGATCGGCAGCATCACGTGGTTCTCGATGTCCGTCGTGAACTGCAGGTTCGACACGAGCTTCGCGACATTCGGGCAACGCGTGTCGTAGTCCGTCGGCGTGACGGTCAGCACCTTCGCTTCGCCGTAGTTGGGACCGAACACATCGTCGCCGCCGGCGAGATAGTCGATCTTCATCTGCACGTTCATCGGATGCGGCTCCCAGCCGAGGAACACGATCGGCTTCTTGTCGCGAACCGCGCGATTCACCTCGACGAGCATGCCCGCCTCGCTCGACTCCACGAGCTTGAACTTGCCGAGCCCGTACATGTTGTTGTCGATCATCTTCTTGATGAGCGCGTTGCCATCGTTGCCGGGTTCGATGCCGTAGATCTTGCCATCCAGCTTGTCGTAGTTCTTCGCGATGTCGTTGAAGTTCTTGATGCCCGCCTGATACGCGTAGTCAGGCACCGCGAGCGTGTACTTCGCGCCCGTGAGATTCGGCGTCGGCAGCACTTTGACTTGATTAGCTTTCCTGAATGAATCGATCATCGGGTCCATCGTCGGCGACCAGTAGCCGAGGAACACGTCGATCTGCTTGCTCTTCACGCCCGCGAACGTGATCGGCACGGAAGCGATCGTTTTCGTCGGGTTATAGCCCAGTCCCTGAAGAACGGTCGATGCAAGTCCGGTCGTCGCGGCGATATCCGTCCATCCGACATCGGCGAAGCGCACGTTCCTGCACGCAGCGGGCTCGGCGGCATTCGCGGCATAGGCACCCGACAGCATCGCTGCAATCATCGACGCGATCCACAAGCGTTTCATGTATCTCTCTCCCAGTTTTTTGAAGGCATGGCGCGGCCCGCGCGCGCGACTCGAAAGCCCGCACGGACCGAAGAAAACAGACCAGAAAGACCTCAGGCCGACAAGCGGCGCTCCACGCTCGGTGCGTGTCCGAACTGCGCGCGATACGCCTTGCTGAAGTGACAAGGCGAATGGAATCCGCAGATGCTCGTCACACGCGCGATCGATGCATCCGTATTGCGCAACAGTTCGCGGGCGCGGCGCAAACGCAGCGTCAGGTAGTAATGCGTCGGCGATACGTTGAGGAACATCTTGAACATGCGCTGCAGATGCCGTTGCGACAGATGCACGAGACGCGCGAGCTCTTCGAGCGACAGCGGCTCTTCGATGTTCGCCTCCATCAGCCGCACCACTTCGACAAGCTCGGCACGCGAAAAACCGACGCGCGCATCGACGGGAATGTGCTGATAGTCCGTCGATCCGCGTATGCGCTCGACGATGAACTGCTCCGACACCTGCGCCGCGTGCGCCTGCCCGAGCCGCATGCCGACGAGATTGAGCATCAGATCGAGCGGCGCGGTGCCGCCCGTGCACGTCAGGCGATCGCGATCGATCACGAAGAGCTCGTCCGCGAATCGCACATGCGGGAAGCGCTTGTTGACCGGCGACATGTCTTCCCAGTGCAGCGTGCAGCGATAACCGTCGAGCAGCTTCGCCGCGAGCAGCGCATACGGCCCGGTGCAGATGCCGCCGAGCGGAATGCCCGCTTCATGCGCGCGCCGCAGCAGTTCGATCACCTTGTCGTCGACATAATCGGCGACATGCCAGCCCGCGCACACGATCAGCACGTCCGGCATGCCCGCCTCGTCGAGCGTCACTGTCGGCTTCACGGTGATGCCGTTGCTCGCGCGCGCCGGCTCGCCCTCCGGCGTGATGATCGACCATCGATAGTGCTGCTCACGGCCCACGTAATTGGCCATGCGCAGCACCTCGACCGCGCTCGTGAACGCGATCATCGAGAAGTTCGGCAGTGTGAGAAAGCCGAAGTGCGCGAGATTGGACAACGGTGAATCGGTAACCGCTGGGACGATCGCGTCGCGCTTCATGGGTCGGACCTTGTCAGCTTTGTTGCGTCGCCGGTTCGCGGCGCACTTTCATCACGCTCTTCAGACCGGAGAACAGCGGGGCGCGCGCCATGCCGGGCGAACGTCCGAAGCTCTCGGTGATGCGGTCGAGAATGATCGCCAGCAACACCACCGACAAGCCGCTCTCGAAGCCGAGGCCGATATCCAGACGCTGAATCGATGCGAGCACGTCGTTGCCCAGTCCGCCCGCGCCGACCATCGACGCGATGATGACCATCGACAACGCCATCATGATCGTCTGGTTCACGCCGGTCATGATCGAAGGCAGCGCGTTCGGAATCTGCACCTTGTAGAGCAATTGCCACGGCGTGCAGCCGAACGCTTGACCCGCTTCCACGATCTCGCGATTCACCTGCTTGATGCCGAGCGCGGTAAGACGCACAGCCGGCGGCATCGCGAAAATGACGGTGGCCAGAATGCCGGGCACGCGTCCGAGGCCGAACAGCATCGCGGCCGGAATCAGATAGACGAAGGCGGGCATCGTCTGCATCAGATCGAGGACCGGACGCACGCCCATTTCGACGTACTTGCTCTTCGAGGTCCAGATGCCGAGCGGAATGCCGAGCAACAGGCTGATGAACGTCGACGACAACGTGAGGCCCAGCGTGATGACCATCTGGTCCCAGAAGTTCGTCGCGTAGATGAGCAGTAGCGACGCCAGCACGAATGCGGCGAATCGCCAGCCGACGCGCCACAAGCCGATGCCGACGAAGATCGCCATCAACAGCCACATCGGAATGGCCTGCAGGCCGTGCTCGATCGCGGCAGCGAACGTTTCGATGACCTTGCCGATGGAGTCGAAGGTCTTCGCGTCGTGATCGAGGAGATAGTGGACGCCGTGGTCCACCCAAGTGCCAAGCGGAATGATTTCAGACATGGGAACCTCGATGGTGCGTAAGAACCTTCAGGACATTGGCCTTGTTGATCGAGCCGCAATACGAACCGTCTGCTTCGACGACCGGCAGCGGCGCCGGACTGGCGACCACGCGATTCACGACGTCATCGAGCGCCATGCTGCGCTGGACGCATTCGATGGGATTGACCTGCGACGCGGCATTGCCATTTGCATCGCGTCCGACGAAGCCGCGGATACGGCGCTGCGCATCCAGCACGAACGCGTAGTCGGCGCTGCCGTTGAGCGTCGCCGCGACGCTCGACGCGTCGATCTGCGGCGCGTGCTTCATGAGCGGCACGGCGTCCGTCTGCATCAGGTCGCCTGCCGTCAGATAGCGGCTCGTGTCGATGCCTTCGAAGAACGCTTCCACGTAATCGTCGGCCGGATTGGTGATGATTTCCTGCGGCGTGCCGATCTGCACCACGCGGCCGCCTTCCATGATCGCGATGCGTGTGCCGATGCGCATCGCCTCTTCCAGATCGTGCGACACGAAAAGAATCGTGCGGCGCTGCTCGCGTTGCAGATCGAGCAGCACGTTCTGCATTTCCTTGCGCTTGAGCGGATCGAGTGCGGAGAACGCCTCGTCCATGATCATCAACGATGGATTCACGGCCAGCGCGCGCGCGAGACCCACACGCTGCTGCATGCCGCCCGAGAGTTGCGCGGGCAACTTCTGCGCGAACGGCGCCAGGCCGACCTGTTCGAGCACGGTCATCGCGCGCGCCTCGCGCTCCTTCTTGCTGACGCCCGCGACCTCGAGGCCGAACGCGGCGTTCGAAATAACGGTGCGCTGCGGCATCAGCGCGAAGGACTGGAACACCATGCTCATGTCCTTGCGTCGCAGGGACGTGAGTTCCGAGCGCGGCACGGAGGCCACGTCGCGGCCGTCGATCAGCACCTTGCCGGCTGTCGGTTCGACCAGCCGGTTGATGAGCCGGATCAGCGTGGATTTCCCCGAGCCGGACAGGCCCATGAGCACGAAAATCTCGCCTTCCTTGACGTCGAAGGAGACGTTATGGACGCCGACGATCTGTCCGGTGCGCTTGAAGACTTCTTCCTTCGTCGCGCCTCCGGCCAGCATGTCCAGCGCCTGTTTGGGACTATTGCCGAATACTTTGCATAGTCCTTCGACTACGACCTTGGGGGAATTCATCGAATATCTCCTGGCGTGGGCGGACGCTCGTCCGCGCTGTGCATACATAGTTGCCAGAAAAAAGTCACATCAGCCGACTATTTGCGACAACCACATGTGGAAATACGACACCGGAATAAGGACGAAAGTGCCAATCCAGAAGCGGAGCCTTGCTGGACAAGGGTTTGCGGGGAATGAAGTGAACGATCTTGCGATTTTCGACGTGTCGCGCAAATACAAGTCGCGAGGTCATTTTGCGATGCAGGCGGCTTGCGATGCAGCCGTCGGCAAGACGAAAGGAAAGAGAAACTGGCGTCGCGCGCGAATCGCGGGAGCGGGATGCGTCCGGCAAGAAAGCCGAAGCTGTATGAAAACTGCTAGAAAAACTACAACAACAGGAGAAACTGGCGGGCGGGTCGTACGGCGTGTGCCGTCGTGTATTGCTTGTGTTCTGTTTCCCGCGCCGCCTCAGCTACGCATTACAGACGGATGCCGAAAGCGGTGCCGCGTGCCTTGCGTTGACGCTCGGATTCACGGAAACGTGCTTGATACGAGTAGTCTTTGTCCATCGGCAGGTGAGCCGATTCGAACATCGAAGCGAATTTTTGCAGCAGGGCGAAGAGGTAGCTCATGACTGACTCCGGTTAGTGATAGAGGGTTTTCCCTTAGAGAGAATTATAGGGTTACCCCTAAGCAATTTCTAGTGCAATGCAACATTTCTTGGAAGAAAACTGGTAGTTTTTCTACCAAATTGCCGATTTGGGCTATTCGAAAAAGAGGGACGGGCCGGAAAAGGCCGTGTGGCGGACATCGGATGACAAGGCGAACGAAGCCGCGACACGCCGCCGCAGAGCGCGGTGTCGCGGGAATGTGACAGCGGGGATCAGCGTGCGGAGGAAATGGCGTGGTGATGCGCGTGCCGAACGTGTTTTTTAGGCGCGGAATCAGGCTGCGCGGCGCTAACCGGCTGTATCGGCGAGGCGTCCTCGGAATCGCGCGCAATTCCGGGCGCGCGTTGCATGCCGACGGTCGCGGAATCGGTGTCGAACAGCGAAGCGAGCGTCGCCTGCTGGTTGAGCATCAACTGCTCCGTGCGGTCCTGTTGCAGCTTGCCGTCGCGGCTCATGCGCAGCAGCACGGCCGTCTGCGCGATGCCGGTCGCCACCGTGACGAGCATCACGCAGACGATGATCGTCAGCATCGTCTTCATGCGACGCGAGTGCGCCGCGGCGGACGTGCGCTGCTCGGCGATCACCGCATAGAGCGCGTCGATGGTGTCCGCGAACGCCGTCGCGCGGGCGCGGTCGAGTTCGGGCGCGACGACGTCGCGGGCGCTGGCCTTCGCGAGCGGCTCAGCGGCGTTGCGTTCCCCACGATCTCCGCGATCACGTCGATCGCTCGCGATCAGCGCGGACGCGAGCACAGCCGGCGACGGCGCTGCACTCTCCGGAGCGACGCAAGTACTGATGCTCGCCGATCGCGTCGCGGTAGCGGCCATCGCGCCGGTCTTCCCGGCGGATCTACTCTCGTCCGGCCGCGGTGTATCGACATCGGGCAAATCGTCCTGAAACAGGCCCTGCGCCGGCGCGAGCGCGGTCACGCTTGCGCGCGCCGTGCGTTTCGCGACAGTGGAATCGGCCGAATTGCCTCCCGGCGACGCCGTTCCCCCATTCGATTGCACCGCCGCGAGAAACACATCCGGCAACTCGAAACCTTCGAAGGTGCCCTGGCGGATATCGGTGTTCATCGCCTGAAGATGCGCACGTTCGGCGTCTTCGGCGAACAGGTCGAGCGTTTCGCCGCCGCGCGCGCCTTCGCTCAACTGCGCGAGACGCTGCGCCGAGCGCGCGGCGCGGGCAAGCTTCTTTTCGGTATCGACACTGACTTGCGTGACCTGCACTTCATGCGTTTGCGCTGCGCGCCGGCGACGGGACGGTGCGGCCGAGTCGCCCCGGCGCGCGTCGGGATCTCTCTTTACTGCGGAATCTGGCATAGGTTCGAAAGGCGGCGGCCTCTATGGCCGGCGCACGAGGCACACCGGCGCTTCGGCGATTATTTCGAGAGGCCGCATTGTCGCATGGCCGCGTGCGCAAACCAGCATCCTGACGGCGATTTCAGGTCGCATCGTCCTCGCGAAACTCGCGCACCACGTCGAGTTGCCGCAAACGTTCGCAGATCGCCTGATATTCCATCGCCGATGCGCGCGACAATTCCACCCGTACCTCGTCCAGATCGGGCGAATCGTCGCTTTGCTGCACGACGAACTGCTTCACGCGCACGCTGCCGGGCCCGAGCGCCTCGTGCAGCGCATGAAACGAGAGCGAGCCGCGATCGACGAGCATCGTCAGTTGCCGGCGCTGCTTCACGCTGATGAAGCGGCGTTCGAGCGGCTTGATGCCCGCGAGGATGATCAGGATGATCGCCGTCGCCGCGATCGACGCCGTGTAGAGTCCGCCGCCGACCGCCAGCCCGATCGCCGCCACCGACCAGAGGCTCGCGGCCGTCGTCAGCCCGCGGACGATTTCCCCGCGCAGCAGGATCGAGCCTGCGCCGAGAAAGCCGATGCCCGACACGACCTGCGCCGCGACCCGCGACGGATCGAGCACGACGTGTTCGTACTTCAGCGCATCCGCGAAGCCGTACGCCGACACGATCATGATGAGCGCCGAACCGACGCACACGAGCATGTGCGTCCGCAGCCCGGCCGCCCATGAGAGGCGCTCGCGCTCGAAGCCGATCACGCTGCCGAGCGCGGCGGCCATCACGAGTCGCGACACCAGTTCCATATTTCCCAACATGTTTTAGTCCTCCTCGCGGTGAGAAGCCCAAAGACGCGTCGCGCTTCGGGCCGCGTTTGCTATTCTTTCCAGTTGCGTGTGCCGCGCAAGGCTGCGCGCCCCTCGAAACAATAAGAGTGTTCTCATGCAGGATCAGCAATCGAACGCTTCGTCGTTCATGCAATCGACGAACCCGAACTCCGCCGCGCAGTTGCGCGCGCATTACGCGAACACCGTGCTGCCCATATGGCGCGGGCCCGGTTTCAATGCGAGGCTCGGCCTCGCGTATGAAGCCGTCGCGCCGGGCGATCACGCGCCGCTGCCGCCCAAGCGTTATCGCGCGATGGCCTGCGCGCGCCAGCTATTCGTGTTCTCGGAAGCCGGCGATCTCGCGCACGCCGCAACGCTCTTCGAATCGCTACGGCACTATTTTCAGGACAAGCAAAACGGCGGATGGTTCTACAGCGTGGATGCAAGCGGCGCGCCGCTGGAGCGTCAAAAGGATCTCTACACGCATGCGTTCGTCGTTTTCGCGTGCGCGCATTACGCGAAGAAGAGCGGTTCCGCCGACGCCTTCGCGCTGCTCGATGAAACGTCGCGACTCATCGAAGTGCGCTTTTCGAGCGGCGGCGATCTGCTGAACGCGGTGCTTGCCGAGGATTTCGGCGCGACGATCGAAACGCCGTTGCAGAATCCGCTCATGCATCTCGCCGAAGCGTGGCTCGCCGCGCGCGACGCAACCGGCGACGCCGCCTACGACCGGCGTCTCGCGCTGCTCGCGCAATCCGTCGCGGACGCGTTCGTGCACGCGCCGAGCGGTTCCATCGCCGAATTGCCGATGGGCACGGCGGGCAACCGGCTGGAGCCGGGTCATCAGTTCGAGTGGTACTTTCTGGCGCTCGGCAGCGGACATCCCGCGTTCGAGGCGGCAGGGCTCAACGAAGGACTCGCGCGCGCGTTCGATTTCGCCCGGCAATGGGGCGTCGATAAGGAAACAGGCGGCGTGGTAGCCGCCATCGACGAAGCCGGCCATGTGATCGACGGCACGCAGCGTATCTGGGCGCAGACCGAGTATCTACGCGCGCTTGCCACGCGCGGCGATGCCGTCGGCGCGCAGATCGAGCGTTTTCGCGCGCGCTTTCTGCATGGAACCGGCTGGGTCGAATGCCGCTCGGCGCAGGGCGAGATCAGCCGCGCCGAAATGCCGTCGACGACGCCGTATCACCTCGCGACGTCGTACGCGGCGCTGCCGCTCTGAGCCCGCTCAGGCGAGCTGGAACACCGAGACAGCCGCCTTCAGTTGCCGCGTCTGCTCGTGCAGCGACGACGCGGCCGCCGCGGCCTGTTCGACGAGCGCCGCATTCTGCTGGGTCATTTCGTCCATCTGCGTGACGGCCTGATTGACCTGCTCGATGCCCACGCTCTGCTCCAATGACGACGCGCTGATCTCCGCCATCATCTGCGTGACGCGCGAAATCGACGCCGATACTTCACGCATCGCCGCGCCCGCGCGCTCGACGAGCACGGAGCCGTCGCTTACCTGCGCGACCGATTCGCCGATCAGTTCCTTGATTTCCTTCGCCGATTGCGCCGAGCGCTGCGCGAGGCCGCGCACTTCGCCCGCCACGACCGCGAAGCCGCGCCCCTGCTCGCCCGCGCGCGCCGCCTCGACGGCCGCGTTCAATGCGAGGATGTTGGTCTGGAACGCGATGCCGTCGATGACCGAGATGATCTCCGCGATCTTGTCCGAACTCGACGCGATGCCGCGCATCTTCTCGACGACATCGTCCACCACGCTCGAACCGCGCGAAGTCGCGTTCAGCGCTTCGCCCGCGAGCGTGTTCGCCTCGCGTGCGTGCTCCGCGTTCTGACGCACCGTCGCCGTCAGCTCTTCCATGCTCGATGCGGTTTCTTCGAGCGAAGCCGCCTGATTCTCCGTGCGCGCGGACAGATCGGCGTTGCCGCTCGCGATTTCATCGGCGCCGAAGTTGATGGAATCGGACGTCTCGCGCACGGTCTTCACGGTGCTCGCGACGCTTGCCTGCATGGTCGCGAGTCCCGCGAACAGGCGGCCGATCTCGTTCGTGCCGCGATCTTCGATGCGCTCGTCCAGACGCCCGTTCGAAATGCGCTCGAAATGGCGGCCCGCTTCCTCCAGCGGCTGAATCACGCCACGGCGCAGCGCGACGTGCACGAGCGCGATCCCCGCGACGAGCGCCACCAGAATTACGATGCCCACCGCGCGGAACCACGCATAACGCGTGTCGATCGACGAGAGATAGCCGCGTCCCGCTTCATCGCCGAAATTGACGAAGTTCTGCTGTTCCGCGAGATAGCGGTCCTGGAAACCCTGCGTCGGCTGATCGAGGAACGCCTGGATATTGCCGGCGTCGAGATACTGGACGAGTTCGCTCAGCGCCTTCGAATATTCGGCGTATTTCGCCTGGAGCGCGGTCGTGCGCGCGGTGTTTTCCTCGCCGGTCTTCGGCGCGTTCAGGAACGCGGTGAACGACTTGTCGGCCGCCGCGATCTGCTCGCGCGCGTGCTGAACGATTTCCGTCGGCTCGGTGCCGCCGCGCACCATGCGCGTGCCCGCGCGCGAAAGGTTGATGCGCGCATCCATCAGATGCTGCGTGGTCTTGTTGACCGCGTTGACCTGCTTCAAGGCGATATCGGACAGGCTGCCGACATCGTCATGCGTACGCGAGAGCGACCAGAAGCCGAGCCCTTCGGTCACCAGCTGAAAGAGACAGAACACCACCAGTACTGCGAGCAAACCCGATGAAACCTTGATCTTTCCGAACATCACTTGCACCCACGCTTTCCGAAATGAGGCCCGCCAGTGCGGGGACAGTGCGGGTTTACGGCAGTCGCGCCGAAAAGCTTGAATCGTTTGCCCGAAGGCGGGTCTATGCGGATGCATCCAATGCGAAGCCCTTCGCGCGACTTCATCGGCGCGGCGTGCAGGTCAGCCAAAACGCACCATTGCACATTTTTTGCCGGACTTCCTTGCAGTGCGCGCGAACGCTTCCTATTGTCTTTGCAGGACGGCACCGAACCCACCCAAGGAGTGTCCGAATGGCCGAAATCGTCGATATCGCGCGCGGTGCGCTGAATGCGCAACCGTTCAGCGCCTTGCTCGGAACCAAGCTGATGCAGGTCGATTCAGCGAGTCTCACGCTGTGCCTGACCATCAGGGATGAGCTAAGGCAACAACACGGCTTCGTACACGGCGGGGTGGTGAGTTATCTCGTGGACAACGCGCTGACCTTCGCGGGCGCGCTGCGCCTCGGGCCGAAGGTCGTCACGGGCGAGTACAAGATCAACTATCTGCGTCCGGCCGTGTCGGGCACGCTGATGGCCCGCGCCCGCGTCGTCCATGCGGGCATGACGCAGGCGACCTGCCAGTGCGACGTCTTCGTCACCGACGGCGGCGCCGAGCGGCTCGTCGCGGTCGCGCAGGGCACGATCACGCGCATCAGCGAAGGCGTCCCCGCCGAACCGGTATTTCACGCCTGATTCTTCAATCTCCGTCCTCCAACGCAAAAAACCTCGCCGCGGCGAGGTTTTTTGTTGGCTGTGCGCGTGCGCGTTACTGCGCGGCGACGGTCTTCTGCGTCTGCTCGCCGAGTCCCTGAATGCCCAGGCGCACCGTCTGGCCGGCCTTCAGATACACCGCGTTCGGCTTCACGCCCATGCCGACGCCCGGCGGCGTGCCCGTCGAAATGACGTCGCCCGGCTGCAGGCTCATCACCTTCGACAGATACGCGACCAGTTGCGCGACCGTGAAGACCATCGTCTTCGTGTTGCCGTTCTGATAGCGCTTGCCGTCGACTTCGAGCCACAGATCGAGCTTCTGCGGATCGGCGACTTCGTCCTTCGTGACGAGCCACGGGCCGATCGGGCCGAACGTGTCGAAGCCCTTGCCCTTGTCCCATTGCGTGCCGTGCTCGAGCTGCCATTCGCGCTCGGAGACATCGTTGATCACGCAATAGCCCGCGACGTAATCGAGCGCGTTCGCTTCGTCGACGTACTTCGCTTCCTTGCCGATCACGACGCCCAGTTCGACTTCCCAGTCGGTCTTGACCGAGTTGCGCGGAATTTCGACGTCGTCGTCCGGGCCGTTGATCGCGCTCGTCCATTTGTTGAAGATGACCGGCTCGGTCGGCACCGGCAGATTCGATTCGGCGGCGTGATCCGCATAATTCAGCCCGATGCACACGAACTTGCCGACACGCCCCACGCACGGCCCGATGCGCGGCTTGCCGTCGACCACGGGCAGCGACGCGATATCGGTTGCGCGCAGTTTCGCCAGGCCCGCTTCGGTCAGCGTCGCGCCCGCGATGTCATCGACGACCTTCGACAGGTCGCGAATCTGGCCCTCGGCGTCCAGCAGACCCGGTTTTTCCTGACCCTTGGGGCCGTAACGAAGCAGTTTCATCTGGTTTGATCCTCCTGGTTCGGAAAAAGAATGAGGGCGGTCAGTTCGACCAGCCGCCATCGATGACATGAATCTGGCCCGTCGTGAACGACGATTCGTCCGACCCGAGATAGAGCGCCAGCGCCGCGATCTCTTCGGCGCGGCCGACGCGCCCCATCGGCTGGCGCGCGACGAACGCCGCCTGAATCTGATCGACGCTCGCGCCCTGCGCCTTCGCCTGCTCCGCGATGCGGTCCTTCAGCGACGGCGATTCCACCGTGCCGGGACAGATCGCGTTGCAGCGGATGCCGCGCGTGACGAAATCGGCGGCGACGGACTTCGTCAGCCCGATCACGGCCGCCTTCGACGCACCGTACACGAAGCGGTTCGGCACGCCCTTCACGCTCGACGCCGCCGACGACATGTTGATGATCGAGCCGCCGCCTTTTTCCAGCATCTTCGGCAGGAACGCGCGAATCGTACGATACATCGCCTTCGCGTTCAGATCGAAGGCGAAATCCCAGTCGTCCTCGCTGGCTTCGAGAATCGAGCCGGCGTGCACGTAGCCCGCGCAGTTGAAGAGCACGTCGATCGCGCCGATTTCGTCGGCCAGCGCGTTGATCGCCTGCGGATCGCGCACGTCGAGCCGATGTACGTCGAAAGACTTCCCCTCGAGCGATTCCGTGCGGATATCCGTCGCGATCACGCGCGCGCCCTGCGCTGCGAAAAGCTCGGCCGTCGCGAGCCCGATGCCTTGTCCCGCCGCCGTGATCAGCGCCGTCTTGCCTGCCAGTCTTTGTACCATCTACTGCTCCAGTCGAAAGTGTTTTTGAGACATGCCGGGTATATCAGCCGTTTCAGAGACGGTAGAACGCGCGGGCGTTCGCGCCGAAAATCCCGGCCTGATCGGGTTTTTCGAGATGCGACGTGAGGTTTTGGGCCGTGCTGTGCCATGCAGTGTAACTGCCGTTCATGTCGAGCACGGGCCAGTCGCTGCCCCACATCAGACGCTCGGAGCCGAAATGTTCGAGAAGATGCGCGACGTAGGGTTTCAAGGTTTCGTCGGTCCAGTTTTCACCGGATTCGGTCGCGAGGCCGGAGAGCTTGCAATGAAGTCTTTGCGGCAAGGCGGCGAGTTGCGCGATGCCATCGGCCCAGGGTTGCCAGTCTGATGCGAGGCCATCGCGGATCGGTGGCTTCGCGCCATGATCGACCACGACGCGCAAGCTCGGATATCGCTCCACGAATTCGATCAACGAGGGCACATGCCGCGCGAAGATCAACGCGTCGAAGGCGAGATCGAGGTCGATGAGGCGCTCGATCGCGTCCTCGCGCGGCGCGTGTGCGATCCACGTATCGTCGGGCAGGTCCTGCAGCATCGGGCGCACGGCTTTGAACTTCGGCTCGCGTGCGAATTCGTCGATGAACTTCGGTGCATCGGGCGAATCGAGCGGAACCCAGCCGACGACACCCGCGATCGATTCGTCATCGCGCGCGAGGTCGAGCAGATAGCGCGTTTCGTCGAGCGTCGGCGCAGCCTGAACGACGACGGTTCGTTGAACACCGACCGCCTCGCGAAGCGGCGCGAGATCGTCGGGACCGAATACGCGAAAGAGCGGCTTCATGTCCGGCGTGAGCCATCCATAGTCGCCGCGCGATGGATCCCAGTAATGCTGATGCGAGTCGATATTCATCGCGGCACCGGCGCGTTCGCCTGAAGCAGACCTTCTGCGCGCAACGCGTCCCATAGCGCAGGCGGAATCGGCGTCGCGAACGATGCCGCGTTTTCGCGCACTTCATCCGGCGTGCGCGCGCCCATCAGCACCGTGGCCACGACTTTATGCGCATAAGGAAACTGGATGGCCGCGGCCGCCAGCGCGACGCCATGCGCACGGCATACACGCTCCAGTTTGCCGACGCGCTCGACGATGTCCTTCGGCGCATCGCCGTAGTTGAACTTGAGATCGCCGTGCGCGTTGGCATCGAGACCGCGCGCGAGAATGCCCGAGTTGAACGCGCCGCCGAGCAGGATACTCACGCCGCGTTTTTCGCATTCGGGCAGAAGATCGTCGAGCGTGTTTTGTTCGAGCAGCGTGTAGCGGCCTGCGAGCAATGCGCAGTCGATATCGAATTCGGCCATCGCTTCCATCACCGCCGCGCCTTCGTTCACGCCGAGGCCCACCGCCTTCACGCCGCGCGACTTCTTCAACTCTTCGAGCGCGCGAAAACCGCCTTCGTCGGTGAGTTGCTTCCAGTACTGGGCGTTCTTCTCGCCATGCGTGACGCGACCGATGTCGTGAATCAGCACGATGTCGATATCGATCATGCCGAGCCGCATCTGGCTGTCTTCGAACGAGCGGATGATGCCGTCGTAGGTGTAGTCGTAGATCGCCTGGAAGGGCAGCGGCGCGGCCCAGCCTTCGCTGCCGTCGTCGGGCGTCGTGCGCGGGACGAAGCGCCGGCCGACTTTCGTCGAGATGACGAAATCGCCGCGCGGATGGCGCCGCAGGGCATCGCCCAGACGATGCTCCGCCTTCGTGTGACCATAGTGCGGCGCGGTATCGAAGCAGCGGATGCCGGCGTGCCACGCGGCATCGACGGTTGCGCGCGCCTCGTCTTCCGTCAGTTCGTGATACAGCCCGCCGAGCGGCGCGGTGCCGAGCGACAGCGCCGTGACTTCCAGCGCCGTGCGGCCGATCTTGCGCCGGCGCGAAACTGCCTGCGTGTCTCCAGTCATGTGTGCGACCCTCAGTCGATACGTTCAGTTTGAAACGATCTCCACGGTGCGAGACGCCACAGTAACGCGTCCCGTGCCGCCGGGCAAACACGCGGGCCCAACCGGTTCGAAGGTTTTGTAAGTCAGGATGAATTCCTGATGCCCGAGCGCCTCCGACTTCGACGCCGCGCCCGCCGCCACCGCAACCGTGACATCGAAAACTTCGCGCCCTACTTCGTCGAGCGTCGCGCGGCCTTCGAGGATACGGCCGGCGTCGACGTCCATGTCGCCGGACAGATTGCGATACGTCGATGGATTCGCGCAAACCTTGATGACCGGCGATATCGCCGAGCCGACCACCGAGCCGCGCCCCGTCGTGAAGAGGATGACGTGACAGCCGCACGCGATCAGCTCGCCGATCTCCGCGTTGTCGCTGATATTGGGAAAGCCGAAGCGCGGTTCGCCATCGGGAACGACATCGAGCAGATAGAGCCCGCCCGTCGGCGGCACATCGCCCGGCTTGATGATGCCGACGATCGGCGACGCGCCGCTCTTCGAATACGCGCCGAGCGATTTCTCTTCCTGCGTCGTCAGCCCGCCGTCCGCATTGCCGACGGAGAAGGAGCCGTGGCCCATCGTCGTGTAATAGCGCGCGGCCTTCTGCACGCATTCGACGATCGCGTCGCCGAGTTCGGGCCGCGCCGCGCGGCGCTTCATATGGAATTCGCAGCCGACGAGCTCGCCCGTTTCCTCGAAGACGCACGACGCGCCCGCATCGATGAACGCATCGAATGCGCGGCCCACCGCCGGATTCGCCGTGATGCCGCTCGTGCCGTCCGAGCCGCCGCAAATCGTGCCGACGATCAGTTCGTCGAGCGCCATCGGCACCTTCTGTTGCGCCGCGAGCGTCGCGCGCGCCTCGCACACCCAGTCGAGTCCGTTCTGGATCGTGCTGCGCGTGCCGCCTTTTTCCTGGATCGTCAGCACGGCGGCGGGGCGCCCGCTCGCGCGCACGGCATCGGCGAGATAGTGCTTGTTCATGCTCTCGCAACCGAGCGATACGAACAGCACCGCGCCGACGTTCGGATGCGTGCAGATGCGCTCCAGCATTTTTTCGGCGTAGCTGTTCGGATAGCAGCCCGGAAAGCCGATCAGATGTACGGGCGATTCGGCTTGAGGATCGAAGGAATCGAAATCATCGAACGATGGCCGGAAATGCGTGACGATCTCGCGCGCGACGTGATGCGCGCATTCGACGAGATACGCCACCGCGACGACATTGCGGATGCCCTTCCTGCCATCCGCGCGGAGATAGCCTTGCAGTGCGGGACTGTTCATGAGTGTTCTTCAGTGCTGTACGTAAGCGTGCCCGGCGTCGTGCGTATATGTCGGGATGTAGTCGCTTTCCAGATTGTGCGTATGCAGATGCTCGCCGCACGCGACATCGGCATTCACGTGGCCGATGATCGCGCCGTAGCGCAGCACCTTTTCGTCCTTCGACAACGCCCGCCGCGCGAGCTTGTGCGCGAGTTCGATGGTCGTCGCGAGCGTGACGGACTCGCCTTCGATCATCAGCGTTTCGCCAGCCGGCAAACGCGCGCCGGCGATCAGGCAGTTGTCTTCCGGACTCAGCAGAATGAGGCGCGGGTCGGTGGTTTTTTGCATCGTCGATATCGTCAGTTTTGCGCTTCGCCGCCCGCGATTCGCGCGACCATCAGCGAGCCGAGGATGATCGCGCCGTAGATCGCCTGAATCCAGAACGAAGGAACTTGCGCAAGTGTCAGGAGGTTTTGCACGACGCCCAGCAGCAAAACCCCCGACAGTGCGCCGAGCATCGTGCCCTTGCCGCCATCGAGCGAGATGCCGCCGATGACCGCCGCGGCGAACACCGTGAAGATCATGCCGTTGCCCTGATTCGCGTTGATCGCGCCGACATAGCCCGTGACGACCAGCCCGCCGATCGACGCGAGCACGCTGCCCAGAACGAACACGCCCCACGTGATGCGCTCGACGCGAATGCCCGCCGCGCGCGCCGCTTCCGGATTGCCGCCGATCGCGTAGAGCGCGCGTCCGAGGCGGTGGTAGCGCAGCATGAACGCGGCGGCCGCGAACGCCGCCGCCGCGAGCCACACGGAGACGGGCAGGCCGAGCACGAGCGTCGTCGCGAGCGTGAAGAACGACGGCGGCATGTCGAACAGCGTGCCGCCCTTCGTCGCGCCGACGAGCATCCCGCGCAACACGATCAGCATCGCGAGCGTGACGATGAACGCGTTCAGGCGCAGCCGCACGACCAGAAAGCCGTTGACGAAGCCGATCAGCGCGCCGACCACCACGATCGCCGCGAGACCGGCGGCAGCCGGCCACTCGAGACCGAAGCCCGCCGATGCCGCGGGCATCACGAGCATCGCGCCGACGGCGGGCGCGATGCCGACCGTCGATTCGAGCGACAAATCGAACTTGCCCGTCAGCACGATCAGCGATTCGGCGAGCACGACGAGCGCGAGCGCCGCCGACGCGCCGAGAATGCTGATCAGATTCGCCTGCGTCAGAAAGCTCGGGCTGACGAACGCGCCGATCGCGAGCAGCAGCGCGAGTGCGGGCAAAAGCGCGAGATCGCGAAACCGCGCGAGCTCGATGCGCGGACGCTGACGCTGCATCGGCAGGCCGGCCATCGCGGAACTGGAAACGTCATGCTTCATGGAGACTCACTCCTTCGACGGATGCGATGAGTTCATGGTCCTGCCAACCGGCAGGGAATTCGGCGGCGATCGCGCCACGGAACATCACGAGGACGCGGTCGCAGGTGCGCAGATCGTCGAGTTCGCCGGAGACGACGAGCACCGCCTTGCCTTCCTCGCGCACGCGTTCGACGACGCCGAGCAGCGCTTCCTTCGATTTCACGTCTACGCCCGCGGTCGGATCGATGAGCACGAGCACGTTCGGATCGGTCGCAAGCGCGCGCGCCATCACCACTTTTTGCTGATTGCCGCCCGACAGGCCCGACACGACATGCTCCGGCCCTTGCGTCTTGATGCCGAGCGCCGCGATCATGCGGCGCCCGAACGCGTTCTTCTTCGCCGGCGACGCGATGCCGAAGCGCCCGAGCGTGCGCGCGATCGTCATCGATGCGTTCTCCGCGACGGACTGCGTGAGCACGAGACCTTCGCGATGCCGGTCCTTCGGTACGCAACCGACGCCGCTCGCCAATGCGCCGGGCACTTCGCCGGGCGTAAGCGTGCGGCCGTCGACGGCGATCGTGCCGCTGCGTTGCGCCTTCAATCCGGCGATGGCTTCCGCGACGCTCGTGCGACCGCTCGTCGTCGCGCCCGTCAGGCCGATGACTTCGCCGCGTCGCACGTCGAAGCTGACGTCGTCGTAGTCGCCGCCCGAGAGCGCGGACACGGAAAGCGCGATCGGTGCATCGGCGGGCAACGGCGTACGCGTTGCTGCATCGGTGACGGCGAGACCGCCCTTTTCGCCCGTCATCGCTTCGATCAGCTTGTCGCGCGGCAACGCCGATACCGGCGCGCTGACGATATGCCGCGCATCGCGCAGCACGGTCACCGCCTGACAGATTTCGTACACCTCCTGCAAGTGATGGGAAATGAACAGGAAAGTGACACCTTCTGTCTGCAACTCTTCGATACGCCTGAAGAGACGCTTGATTTCGTCGCCGTCCAACTGTGCAGTAGGCTCGTCGAGGATGATGAAGCGCGCGCCGTACGACAGCGCCCGCGCGATCTCGACGAGTTGCCGCGCCTCGACGGTCAGATCGCCGGCGCGCGCGTCCTCGCGCACATCGATCTTCCAGTGATCGAGCAAGGCACGAGCGTCACGGCGCATCGTGCGCCAATCGATCACGCCGCCGCGCCGATGTTGCCGGTTGATGAACAGGTTCTCGGCGACCGACAACTCGCGGATGATCGTCGAATGCTGATAAACGCACGCGACGCGCTCGCGCCAGCCATCGCGATCCGCGAGCGGCGGCGCGGGCTCGCCGCCGAAGCGGATCTCGCCGGCGTCGGGACGGCGCAAGCCGGTGATCATCGAGACGAGCGTCGACTTGCCCGCGCCGTTGCGCCCGACGAGCGCGTGCGACTCGCCGGGCAGAACGCGCATCGTGACGTCCGACAGCGCCGCCGTCGAACCGTAGCGCTTGGTCAGCCCACGCGCTTCCACCACGGGCGCGCTCATTTGATGTTGTTGCCCCAGAGGGACTTGTCGTCGACGTTGGCTTTCGTCACGAGCGGCGCGGGCAACTGGTCTTCCAGAATGCCGGGCGCGCGCTGGACGATCGTGCTGCCGTGATCCGTCGGGCCGGGCTTGAAGGTCTGTCCGGCGAGCGCCGCCTTGATATAGAAGAGGCCGTACTTCGCGTACAGATCGGCGGGCTGCGAGATGGTCGCGTCGATTTCGCCGCGGCGGATCGCATCGTATTCCTGCGGGATGCCGTCATTGCTCACGATCACGATGTGCTTCGGATCGCCCGCCTTGACGAGCAGTTGCTTGCGCCGCAGCGTCTGGAGCGTCGGCGACAGATAGACGCCGCCCGCCTGCATGTAGATCGCCTTCACATCGGGATTCGCCGTCAGCAGGCTGTCGAGCGCGGTCGCGGCGGCGTCGCCCTTCCATGCGGCCGGGATTTCCAGAAGACTCAGCGACGGATATTTCTTCAGGCACTCGCGGAACGCCTCGGACCGGTCGCGGCCGTTCACCGACGCCAGATCGCCCATGATCTGCACGACCTTGCCCGACTTCACATGCTCGCCGATGTACTCGCACGACTTCGAGCCGTACGCGCGGTTGTCGGCGCGCACGACCATCGCGACCTTGCCCTGCGTCGGCGCGACATCCACCGCGACGACCGGCACGCTCTTCGCCGACGATGCATCGAGCGCCCGGCTGATCGCCGCCGAATCCAGCGGCCCGACGACGATGCCCTTCGCGCCGAGGTTCAGCAGGCTGTTCATGTCGGTGATCTGCTGCGCGGGGTCGCCGTTCGAATTGACGGGCGCGAGGATGTCGAGGCCCATCTCCTTCGCGTATTTCGGCAGGTAGTTGTTGTACGACTGCCAGAACGGCGATGTCAGCAGCGGCAGGCCGAGGCCGACTTTGCCGCTCTCGGCTGCGTGCGCGAGGCCGATGGTGCCGATCGCGGCGATGGCGACGGCGAGTGTCTTCGTGAATCTCATGCGTTTGTCTCCTGATGTGTGCGGTTCTTCGTGACTGCGACGTGGGGCTTCGGGAAACTGCCGGTGCATCTATTCATCAGTGAACGTATTATTCATATACGCACAAACCGAAGTCAAGGACGACGCGCGGCGAAACCGGTCGGTAATTTCCCTAGCCGGTTTTCGTCGACTGACAGAAGGCTTAAACTCGCGCGAATTCATGAACCGACCCAGACAGCCCATGGACGTGGAAGACAACGACGCTGACCGCTATCGCGCGCCCGCCCTCGACAAGGGGCTCGATATCCTGGAATTGCTTTCGGAGCAGAAGTCGGGACTCACGCGCGCGGAAATCACGAAGATGCTCGGGCGCAACGCGAGCGAGATGTATCGGATGCTGGAGCGGCTGGTCGCGCGACAGTACGTGGTGCGCTCGCCCGAGGGCGATCGCTATTCGCTGAGCCTCAAGCTCTATGCGCTCGCGCATCGTCATCCGCCGATGAACCGGTTGATCTCCGAAGCGTTGCCGGTGATGCAGCGTTTCGCCGACGGGGCGGAGCAGTCGGTGCATCTCGCCGTCTACGATCGCGGCAATCTGCTCGTCATCGCGCAGGTGGATGGCCCCGGCACGTGGGGCATTTCGGTGCGGCTCGGCTCGCGCGTCGGCCTGATCGACACCGGCTCGGGCCGCGTGATGCTCGCGTTCCAGACCGAGGAGCAGCGCGAGCACATGCTCGCGGAGCACACCAAGGTCAAAGGCGAGCTTGCGCTGGATCGCGCCGTGCTCGACGCCGACTACGAACGGATTTGCGAACTCGGCTATTCGCAGAAGGGAAGTCAGCAGACCTTCGGCGTGACGGACGTGACCTTTCCGCTGCTCGGGCCGTCGGGCCAGGCGATCGCCGCCCTCACCTGCCCATATATGCGACGTATCGATGAATACGTGGCGCCGTCGATCGACGACGTCACGGCATTGCTGAGAGACGCCGCGGCATCGCTTTCGATGATGCACGACTGAACGGCGCGGGCGTCGCGCGTTAGAATGGCGGCCCTCTCAAAAAGCCGGCGCGCTGCGTACAGCGTGCCGGCGTGTTCAATTCGACGCACTCCCGATGGCGAAACTCCTTTCCGATTCCGAATTCCTCCGATTCACCGAACTTCAGCAAAAGCAGGCGAACTTCACTATCTCGTCCGACGAAGCCGATGAGCTGCGCGAGATCGTCGCGCGTGCGCAGAAGACGCGCGACGATCGCGCGGCCGCGATGCAGGCGATCGAAACGTATATCGCGCAATTCGACATCACGCCCGACGAGCTTTTCTCGGCCGAGCAGATCGGCGATGCAGCGCGCACCTTCGGCCTGATTCCCGCCGCGAAGAAAGAGCGCATGCTGCCGCCGCAACTGACGCACAACGGCAAGCCCTATCAGTGGACGTCGCGCGCGCTGCCCGATGACATCCGCGTGCCGCTCTTCGACGCGTTCACGTCGGGTCAATCGGTCAAGCCGTTCATCGCGACATTGAAGGACACGTCGCGTTGCGCATTGACGATCGCGCGGCTCGAAAAGGAAACAGGAAGTACGTACGCCGAAGCATTGCTCGACGAGCTTTCGCTGTCGCGCGCCCAGATCGACGAAGCGCTGACGAAGCTCGCGGCCTAATCCGCGCGCGGCTGTGCTGGTGCATCGCACAGTCGCATCCTGAAACCGACGACCCCCGGATCTTCGGTCTTCGTCAACTCGAAACCAGTATTGCGTGCGAGCGCGATCATGCCGGCGTTCTCGCGCAAGGCTTCCCCGACCATCCAGCGCGTGCCGCGCTTCTTCGCGTAATCGATGATGCGCGACAGCAGCAGCGAACCCAGTCCCCTCCCCTTCATATCCGAGCGTGCGGCCACGGCGAACTCGGCGGTCTCGTTGTCGGGATCCGCAATCGCGCGCGCGACGCCGAGCGTCTCGCCCGTGCCTTCGCCATTCGCCCGCGTGACGATCAGCGCCATCTCACGGTCGTAGTCGATCTGCGTCATGCGCGCGAGTTGCGAGTGATCGAAGCTGCGCACGGCGCCGAAGAAACGCAGACGCAAATCTTCGGCGGTATTGGCGGCGACGAAAGCCGCATGCGCCTCTTCGTCTTCGGGGCGAATCGGCCGCACGGTGACGCGCATACCGCGCCAGTCGAGCGTCTCTTCGAGGCAGCGCGGATACGGCACGATTGCAAGCGGCTTGCGATGCGCGCCGAGCGTGAGCTGCGGCTCGTGAACGGCAACCGAATCGCGCGTGACGCGCAGGGTGAGTCGCAGCGCAACGATTTCCTCGACATAGCAAACCAGTTGCGATAGCGCGGTCAGCGCGTTGAGCAGCGTCTCGGCGGGCAGCTCGCGCGAGCGCGGCGAACGCATGACGAGATCGCGCGCCAGCACGGGATTGAGCGGCGGTAACGCGAACTCGTGAAGCGCGTCCGCGAGTCCGAGCGCGCCCTCGGCTCTGAATTCGAACACTGGACCGAACACGCGATGATTGAGCAGCCGCGTCTGAATTTCGACGGCGTCGCTCGTGAGCGAGTCGGGCGGTCCCGGCTTCACCGTGATGCCGAAGCGACCGAACACGCGCGCCGCACGTTCGCCATTCAATTCGGCGATGCCGTTTTCGAGTGCGCTGCGAATCTCGCATTGCGCGGCATCGATCTCTTCCGGAATGTCGACGGGGAGGCCGTCGGGGGTTTGCATCAACAGTTCGCGGCCTTGCCGGAAATCGACGAGGCGCGCGAAACCGCGTGCAAGCCGATGCGGCGTCGTGTGCACCGGAATGCCGTTCGCGTGCAGTTCGTCGCGTGTGGCCGCATCGACGCAACCGAAAAAGCACGCCAGCAATCCACGATAGGCGTGACGCCGCTCGGCGATCAAGATGCGCGCGACGTCCGCGACGGGCGCGCTGTGCGTCGGCGCATGCACGACGAACACGGTGCCGGTTTCGCGATGCGATGCGAGCGCTTCGAGCGCGGCGCCGAAGTCGGCGGGTGTGGCATCGTCGCCGAGAAGAAGCGGGTTGCCCGCACGGGCGCGAGGCAGCGCGGCGGCAACGGCATCGCGCGCGGCGGTCGGCCAATGCGCGAGGTCATCGCCCGACGCGCTGAACGCGTCCTGCGCGAGCGTCGCGACGCCGCGGTCGCTCGTGATGACGGTCGCGACATCGCTCGCCGCCACGCGGCCGATGCCGAGCGTTTCGATTTCGTCGAGCAGGTCGTCGAGTGAGTCGACACGGACGAGTCCGGCACGACGGAAGGCCGCGCCATAGAGACGATCGAACGGATCGTCGCGACCGGTGCGAAGCACGAGCACAGGTTTATTTCGCGCCGCGGCGCGCGCGGCAGACATGAACTTGCGCGCCGAGCGGACGGTTTCTATGGCGAGCAGGATTGCACGCGTCGATGCATCGCTCGCGAGGAAGTCGAGGATGTCGCCGGAATCGACATCGGCTTCATCACCGAGCGCGACGATGCGCGAGAATCCGAGCCCACGCGCGCGCGCCCAGCCCAGAACGCCGTTCGTCAGCGCGTTCGATCCGGATACCCACGCGACGCCGCCAGATTTGACGCTGCATGCGGGCGCGCCGAGACATGCGCCTATCGCGGGCGTCACCACACCGAGACTGGCAGGCCCGATGATGCGCACGAGGAAAGGACGCGCGGCCGCGAGCGTACGAACGGTCCATTCATCCGCTTCGCCGGTGAACGATTGCTGCTTGTCCGGCGATGATGACGCCCTTCCTCGCTGCGTCGCTTCGCCGACGATCACCACCGCTTTCGTTCCACGCCGGCCCAGACGCTCGACCAGGTCCGGCCACGTCCGCGGACGTGTGCAGAGCACGGCGACGCTCGGTGCTTCGGGCAGGTCATCGACGTCCGCATACACGGTCTCGCCGCCCAGCGATTCATGCTTCGGATTGACCGGCCAAAGAGCGCCTTTGAATCCAGCGCACTGAGTCCGCGTCCATACCATCTCGCCGATGCTGCCCACGCGCGACGAAGCCCCCACGATAGCGATCGATTTCGGCGCGAACAGAATATCCAGGTTGCGAACGGTCATGACGGCTCCGGCGCGAGCGGCAGTTGGGTCAGCGCTTAGGATAGGCGATTTTGTTTTGGGGGTGATGGCTGAGATTGAGCTCCTCGGGGGCGACTTTATGCGCATAAAGTCTGGCGGGCACGGATGGGAATTCCCGGTTGATCCTTCGGGGCTCCGTCGCCGTCGACACGGCTGCGACGACTTTATGCGCATATACCTCGGCCGAATGGCTAACGAAGTTCATTTGTTGCGGTTTATCACTGGAAAAATAACTACGCCAATGTAGAATTCAACGAACTTCAAAATTCGGAGCAAAACGTGGCGGCGGAAATCATAGCGATCACGCAGCAGAAGGGCGGTGTCGGCAAAAGCACGATTGCGATGCACCTCGGTGCGGCCTTTCACGAAAAGAAGAAGCGTGTGCTGGTGGTCGACGCGGATGGTCAGAACACCTTGATACATTGGTCGAGCGCCGCATCGGATGGGTCGAGCGGCATCCCGTTTCCGGTGGTCAATCTGTCTGAAGCGGGAGGGCAGATCCACCGCGAGATCAAGAAGTTCGTCAACGACTACGACATCATCGTGGTGGATTGCCCACCGTCGATTACCGAGAAGGTGTCCGGTGTCGTGCTGCTGGCGGCGAGCGTCGCGGTGATTCCGACTTCTTCGTCGCCGGCGGACTACTGGTCGAGCGTCGGTCTCGTCAAGCTCGTACAACAAGCACAGGTCATGAACGAAGACCTACGCGCTGTCTTCCTCCTCAACAAGACGGAGGAGAAGCGCATGCTCACACGCGAACTCAAAGTCGCGCTCGAAGAGCTCGGCTTCCCATTGCTCAAAACCCAGATCCCCACACGCGAGTGCTACAAGCAGGCGATGGCGCTCGGAGTGACCGTCCTTCAAATGAGCGATCGCGGGTCGCGCCTGGCAGCGGCAGAAATCCGCGCCGTGGCGGACGAGATCCTTGGCATGCTCGCCTGACTTTATGCGCATAAAGGACCCTGTATGAAACCATCCCAGTTTGCGAAGGGCTTCAAGGCTCGCCCCGATTCGACAAGCAGCGAGAAGCGCACCGCGCTCGATCGTCTCAATGCGATCGATGGCATCGTCGACATTCAGCACGCAGGGCAGGCTGCGGCGAATGGTCGATCGAGCGCCTTCGTCGCCGACGATCCCGCCGACGTCAATACCGGGCCGGAATCCGACGAATATCGCGCCTGGAGGCGCGCCAACCGTTATACGAGCGGCCAAGTGATCGAGTTGCCGCTCAAGTCGATCAAGCCCAGCCCGTTCAACCCGCGCCATTTCTATCTCAAGACTTCCATCGCGGAGTTGGCCGTCAACCTCGCGAAGCAGGGACAGCAGCAGGCGATTCACGTCATTCCCGACTATGAAAGTCCGGGAACGTTTTTCGTCAGCGATGGCGGTCGGCGCGTGCGAGCGCTGAAAGAGGCGAATAAGGATACGGTCAAGGCGGTGGTCGTCGATCTGCCGATCGGCATTCAGAGCTACAAGCTGGGTTATGACCTGAACGTCCAGCGCGACTCGCAGACCGTGTTCGACAACGCGATCGTCTGGCGGCGCTTCCTCGACGAACAGCACTTCCAAAGCCAGCGCGAACTCGCGGATCACCTGGGTCTCGACGAGTCGACGATCGCCGTGGCGTTGTCCATCGCGAAGCTTCCGGAAAACGTCATGCACGAGATGGTCGCGCGACCGGATCGATTCGGCTCGAACATGGCCTATCAGATCGCCCGCTATCACACGGCCCGCGGCAGCGACGCCACGCTGCGGCTTATCAACAAGATCACCTCGGACGACCTGAGTACGCGTCAGGTCGCCGACATCGTCAAGGGTCGCGCGAGCGCTCAGGAAACACCGAAGACGCCGAGCCGTCAGCGCTATGCGCAACGTCTCGAGATCAAGCTGGATGGCATTGCGGTCGGCGATCTGAAGTCATACGGAGAAGATCGTCTCGAACTGCGTTTGCGGGGTTTATCGCGGGAGAAGCGGGACGCGCTCCTGCATCAGATCGAACTCATGCTTCAACCGGTCGACGCCGAGAAGTGATGTAACGATGGCCGCGGAGATGATTCTCTAGCGGCCTTTTCTGTTTTCGGGGTCCGTCCTCTGACCGCGCCGGTGGCAGCAGCCCTCATGCGACGAGATCAGCGCGACTGACTCAGCGTAAATGCCAGCAAGTCGCCATCCGTCGGCTCACCCCATGTCCTTCGGGCCAGCCAGTCGAAAAAGGACGTCTCGGCGAGCTTCGAATCCAGTCCGCGCTTGCGCCAATCGTCGCGCATGTGCGTGCCCAGGCCCGGCAGCACATCTTCCTCGAACGACTGGCGCGCGATCTCCCGTTCTTCCTCACCTTGCTCGTCGTACAGCACTCGCGCTTCCTTGCGACGGTAAGCGGAAAATTCGCTCAGCAATCGGGCTTTGAGATCGTCGGCGCCGGAAACGGTCGCTGGGGTGCGCGTCGCCGTACCGCTCGTTGCCGGAGGCAGCGCCTCGACCGGCGGCGCGTAACCCTTCTTGAGCGCGTCTTTGAAAAGTGCGGCCGCGCTGCGAACCGGCGGCAAGGTCGTGCTGCGCATCCGCTGCTCCGTCATCTGCAAGGCGGCGCGGATACGGTTTTCCTCGCTGTCCGCGTAGAGCGTCTGCGCATCCTTCAGCGGAATGCCGATCTTCACCATCCGATCCACGAGCGTGCTGTCGAAAACATTCGGATGTTCGTCGAGCGCGAGCATCGGCTGCTTGCGTTCGGTCACGCGGAACTGAATTTCAGCGACTCGCCGTCCTTCACGATGTTCAACCAGCTCGACGAAGATGTTCGTCACCGCATTCACTTCGGCGATCGCGGGGCGAAGATAATCGCGCTTGAAGTATTTGTACTCGCGCTTGGCTTCGTCGCCGGCTTCGGTGTCAGGGGTGCCGGAAAGAATCGGCCGCCACCACTCCCACGTTTCGCGCATCGTCAGATGACTGGGATTGGTCAGATAGCGAACGCAGATCTCGTAGAGCGCGAGGCCAGCGCTGCTACGCAACTGGCTTTGGAATTGCAGGCTCAGCCGCGCATATTGAACGGGGTCCAGCAGCTTCTTCTTGATCTTGGGCGCGAACGAGAATTCGACCCACACGCGGCGTGTCGTTGGATCCTCGAGAATTTCGGCGTCGGCGATCAGCGTAGAAATTCCCCATTTCCGACCGGGCTTCTGACTCGATGTGCCAGTACTCCACTCGACCTGCACCGACACCATGCGACGCAAATGCTCTTTGACGAGTGCAGTATCGTTCGAATCGAACGCAGAGTTCGCGACAATATCGGATAGCAGCGCGCGATACGTATCACCGGCGTCGTCGGCTTGCTGAGCAACCGCGAGGAGCACGTTGAAGAGCTTTCTCGTGAGCAGCGTGATCTTGCCGCTCTTCGGTTGAATCGCAATGGCCTCGACCGCCTTGCGCAATTCCGCCGAACTCGGGCTGACTACGTCGGTTTTCTTTGCGCGCTTGGTGGCCATGAAATGGTCAGAATCGATATTGCGAGCAAGGATACCGACCGGGGTGAACCACGTCTATAGGGGAGTCTTCACCTTAACGGGGTGATGGTCGACCGAGCGATTCGACTCACTGCGGTGCGCTCCCGTAAACCCTCACCGCTCACCAATCGGATTCTTCTCATACCTGCAGATTCCACGCGGGTAAACGAATTGCGGCGATCCTGGTGCGTCTTCGGAACGGACAAATCAGGGTCCCGAAAGCCCTCACCTGAAAAATTTTTGCGTGTTGTTGACTGTGGTGCGCCGGAGACAGCACCGCCGTCGACTGCGCTTTCGCTCGACATTGTGACCCTCGCGGTGCACATCTTGCGACGCGAGCACTCACTTTTGGTTGGAGACGGAGGAAAGTCCCGGAAATCCTCACCTTTGCACACCCTTTTTCAGCCCCGTACGGCATTTCGGACCTTGATCCAAGGCGCGTCCCAACGAAATAGCTCCCGAAAAACCTCACCTTGACGGGTTTCAGTACTGTACCGCGTCACCTGAAGGAAAGCGCCGCCGCTCCTGAAAATGCTCACCTTTGCGCGTGGCCTCTGAAAAAGACACACCATTCCAGGCACTTATCTCGCTTTATTCACGTAATTAGGAGCAGGCACACTCCCGCAAACTCTCACCATTCGAAGCGTCGTCACACGCCGCACCAATGTTCGCTTCTCCCGAATTTGCTCACCTTATCTCGAAGCATGTACGCTGACGTTCAGCTATATCATTGATTTCAAGTGATTTTTAGCATCGAAACGTCGTAGAGGTTATCGCTTCTGACCCATCGTCCCCAAAACTCTTCCCGCATCTCCTCACCGTCGAACTGCGGCACCTCCATAAGGAAACCACGAAAGAACCTTCCGTCAGCTCCTGAAAACGCTCACCTCAGTGACAAACATCGACGAATCTTGTCTTCGACGTGCAGTCCTGAAGGTCAGCCCGGCCCATAGTCCGGCTTTTCACTCCCGCAAACTCTCACCTTGGAGCCACAATGCGCAGAGATTCCGGGCCAAAGTCACGTAGGCGCCCGAAAATACTCACCTTCATCCCCGCTTGTTCCCCGCAAACGCTCACCGATCGGTAAAAAAGACCCAATCTGATGGGCGAACACTGTCTTTCGCATGCTCCCGAGAATCCTCACCTTTCCACATCGATTCATCGCGAGAGAGATACCGAACATCAATGCTGCCATGGAAGTTTTCTCCCGTATCCGCTCACCTGCGGGTTTACGCGCTTCCCTGAATCCGCTCACGATCCTTCCCGCGACCACTCACCGAGAATCCCGAAGTCCGCCACCGATCCCTCCCGAAGAGCTTCACCATAGTTCCCGTACAATCTCACCTGACCACCGGCAAAGCCTTATCCCGTAAGGCTTTGCCTTGGCGTTAACTGGGTTAACAAGGGTTCAAGGGTGTTTACTTCTAATACTCTCAAGCGTTACTGAGTCTCCGCGAATAGAGCAACCAAACCGAAATCGCGTGAAACAACGACAGAAAGCGATATACGAGCTAAAATTGTTGGCAAATCATGCGCTTGCACAGATAAGCTCAGGATGTTTCACGATAGGCCTCGCCGCATGTAGGCCGAATCCATCTGAACGCAGAAAGTCGTCATTCTGAAGCGCGGCTGCACGTCAATCAACGAAATCGATCACGTTCGACACGTAAAACGTTATGATCGTCACGTTGAGCTGCCTCTTTCTCCGCCATGAATCAATACACTCGCGACAGTCTGCGTCAAGAAATCGAAGCGATGCGAACCGCAGGCGCCCGCCGCCAGGATCTTTCTCAACACGCGTGCAAGCGACTTTTTTTCGACCTCGGCATCCGTCCGTCGGTGATGACGGTCCGCGAACTCACTCAAACGGGTAGCGCGAGCGACATCCCTAAAGATATCGAAGCTTTCTGGGACAGCCTGCGCTCGGCGCTACGCGTGCGCATCGATGCCGGCGCGATGCCGGAGTCGTTGCAGCAACGCGCGGGTGAGCTGCTGGCGGCGCTCTACGACGAGGCCCAGAAACTTGCACTTTCCGCTCTCGACGACGACAAGGCCCGTCTCGACGCCGCCGTGCAAGCCGCGCAGGCGCAAGTTCGCGATGCCAACGTGCGCCGCGAAGCGATCGAGCAGGCCCATCAGCGTGCCGAGGCGCGAGCCGAAGCAAGCGCTGCGCAGATCGCCGCGCTGGAAGCCGACCTGAAGGCGCTGCGCAATCAGGGATCGGGCGCTCAGGCGGGATTTCGCGAAGTCATCGCGCGTTGCGAAAAGGAAAATGAGACCTTGTCGGAACGCCTGCAGAACGAGCAGGAGTCTGCTGCGCGGCTTCGCGATCGTATCGACGAACTGCAGGACGAGCTGCGCCACAATACGGAGCACTACGCTCAGCAGATCAAGGACGCGATCAAGGAAGCCGAGCGACGCGTTCATCCAATGCTGGTCGAGCTCGACTCTTTGCGTGGCATGGCAGCGACCTATCAGGCAGGCGCCCGCGAGGCGAGCCAGAAAGAATTCGATTTTATTCAACAACTTAGCGCCGCGAGGAGTCGCGCCGATCGACTCGAATCTCAAGTGCGGGCACAGTCCGACGAAATCGATGCACTCGTTCTCGAGCGCGATGCGCAGCGCGTCCAGTCTGGGGCCAGCGCGGAAGTCGGTGCGCTGATCGCATCGCTGGTAGTCGACGGCCGCCTGAGTGGCGCCGAAATCGCCGCGCTTGGAACGCAAATGGATGGGCATATCGTTGCGCCGACCGCCTGTCCCGCATGCGAGGCCGGCGAGCCGGAACTTCAGCGGCACGAAGACGAGTACGAACTTTCCTGCCCAAACTGCGAGCGGACGTCGGGCGCGGCGTCATCCAAGCTCGCTGCCATCGACGGTTTCCTCCGATTAGCGCGTGTCGGCGCAACGGATCAAAGGTGAGAGTTTTCGGGATCGGCGGCGAGTCCCTGCGAACCTCCGTCCGGCGTGCCGCTGGCGCGCGCCTGAGCGATATCCCGCTCCCGTATTTGCTCACCCATCCATTCCTGCCACGCGCGAAGCAGGCGATGAACGGAGATCGTCTGCTGAAATCCGAGCCATTGCCCGACGCGATCGGGGTCCGTTCCGTCCTCGAAGTGTTCCGCGGCGTAGGTGTTGCGCAACGTCTGCGGACTCGCCCGCGCGACGCGTGACGCAGCGATGCCGGACGCGGCCACGACTGCGTCGATCGCGCGCAGCATCGTCGCCTTGTGCATGGAGCGGCCCGACGGCGCTGCGGGGAACAGCAACTCACCCGCGAGATCCGCCGTCTTGCGCTCGCTGATCCAGTTGTCCAGCAATTCGATGGCGAACGGCGCGAGCCGCGCTTGCCGGATCAGCAGCGGGTTCGCCGCATCGACGGTGATGTACGGCGCGCCCGCCGCGTAGCAGTCGACGGTCAACTGCGCCGCTTCGCCCGTTTTCACGCCTCCGCCCAGAAATACGGCGACCAGCGCCCGATCGCGCCGCTCGCGCCAGCGCTGCGCGCCTGGCAACGCGCCCATCGGCGAAAACAGATGCGCGACGAGCAGCGCGCGCTCGTCGTGAGTCAGAAATCCGGTCGGCTCGTTGTCGCGAGCCTTGCGCCATGCCGCGTCGCCGTCCTGGGCGATGAATCGCGCCGGGTTCGTTGCCGCCGATTCCACTTCCCGCACGTGATCCAGCACGCGTTCGATCAGCCTTAGGTAGCGCATCCGCTGTGGACGTCGAATGTCCAGTTGCGCGACGAACTGCTCGATGACGGGACGTTGCACCGTATGCAGCGTCGCGCGCTTCGCGGCCAGCCATTCGAGAAAGTTGCCCCACTGCGCGCGATACACGTCGGCCGACGATGCCCGGAACGACTGTTGGGCGAGCCATGCATCGAATGCGGCGTGCGGATCGGCCTGCCAGTCGGCGCGCTGTTGGTCGAAGAGATCGGAAGTGTTCGGCATGGTGTCAGAAGGCGCAGTGCGCGCTGTGTTGCACTGCGCACAGGGTCGGGCTTCGAGCGCCGAACGTCAAGCGGAGGTGTTCGCCGAAGTGTCAATCACTGTCTTGCCGCGGATGCGTTTTGTCCTCTACTGTCGTCCATACGGCTTCCTTCGACCCGCAAGCACAAGAGCAAAAGGAGTGAGCGATGGCCCGGCAATCCTGGCAGGAACGCCGCGCGTTGGGACGCGCCGCGCGTGAGCGCACGCCGCGCGGCGCGCACGATGCGATTGGCGATGTCGATCGCGATCCCATCGAACTATTGCGGATGAGCAGCAAAGGTCGCGTCGATGCGCTGATTCCCTTGCGCTACGGCCGCATGCTGGTTTCGCCGTTCACTTTCTATCGCGGGAGCGCCATTCTTCAGGCGCATGATCTGGCCACCACGCCTGACAGCGGCATCGCGATACAGATTTGCGGCGACTGTCATTTGTCCAACTTCGGCGGCTTCGCAACGCCCGAGCGCGCGCTCATCTTCGATCTCAATGACTTCGACGAAACCGCGCTCGGCCCCTGGGAGTGGGATTTGAAACGACTCGTCGCGAGCTTCACGATCGCCGGCCGCCATTTCGGCCACGACGATCTCGCCGCCGACGAGTTCGCGTTTCTCGCCGCGCGCAGCTATCAGACGCATCTGCGCGAATACGCCGAAATGAGCGTGCTCGATCTCTGGTACGAGCGCATCACGTTCGATCGCATGTACGACGCCGTGCAGAACGAAGACGCGCGGCGGCGCATCAAGCGCGGCATCGAACGGGCTTCGCGCCGTACGCACGAGACGATGCTGCCGAAACTCGCCGAGCGAACCGGCGACACGTGGCGTATCCGCGATGCGCCGCCCGCCGTGTTCCACATTCGCGGCCAGAGCACGCTGATCGACAAAAACGATGGCTGGATGACGCTGAAAGGCAGCCCACAGGAGATTTTCGGGGCGCTCATTCTGAAGTATGTGGCCACGCTGACCCCGGAGCGCGCGAGGCTGCTATCGCAATTCACGTTGCAGGACGTCGCGTTCAAGGTGGTGGGCGTGGGCAGTGTCGGCACGCGTTGCCTCGTTTTATTGCTCACCGATCACCACGACAAACCGCTTTTCCTGCAGATGAAGGAAGCATCGACATCGGTAGTCGCGAGATACGCGAACCGTGCGAGAGACGCCGACGATTCCGGCCACGACGGTCAGCGCGTCGTGCACGGGCAACGACTGATGCAGGCGGCCACGGATCCGTTTCTCGGCTGGGCGACGGGGCCTCTCGGACGTACGCTGTACATCCGTCAGTTGCGCGACATGAAGATATCCCCCGAACTCGACACCTTCAGCGACGATGCCTTTCGCGAATACGCCGCACTGTGCGGCTGGGCGCTTGCCCGCGCGCACGCGAAATCGGGCGGACGCGCGTTGGACATTTCGGGCTATCTCGGCAACGGCGACCGTATGGCGGACGTGCTCGTGCGGTACGGCCGCGCGTACGCGGATCAGGTGGAGAAGGATTACGAGGTGTTTCGCGCCGCGTGTCGGGATGGCAGGCTCGAAGCGCGTTCCGATGCGGATATGTCGGCGGACTTTGCGCCCTGAAGCTATTCGATGCCGGAAGAGATGAACCAAGGCACGCGGTTCTCGCCGCGTGCCGGGCGGGTGCGCGTCAGTGCGCGGCGATGACGGCCTGCGGTTGTCGCTGTCGGGCCGCGCGCTCGTAGGCGTCCACGGCGAAGCCGAAAACGGCGGGCAAGGCATCGGACGATGCGACGTCGACTACGTCGTCGGTTTCGGGAAAATGGAAGTCGTCGGGACGCGCGAACAGTTCGCGCAATGCGGCTTCGTGCCGCCCGGCAAATCCGAGGTCCGCCACAGCCTCGGCCTCGATTGCATGCAACAGCCGCCAGGTCAGCGGCACGCCTTTGTCGATGTAACGCCCCGCTATCTGCCGCGTGATCTGCTCCAGATCACGCACAGCGCGGGCAAACTGCCTCCTGCTGAGATTCTCGCCATTCGACTCCATGATTCACCCCCTTCGCCAACTGGTCTTATTGTACTGTATAAACATACAGTACTTGTTGCAATGAAACTAGCGTCGCGCTACTCGACCCGGGTGTATGTGCGATTCCGCCTACGTGCGTTTCAGACATCCACTGCTATGCGTGCCGGCCAACGAAGCGCATCGTAGAACCATGCTTAGGAAATCCCCTGAGCGGAACGCGCAGGCACTACTGCGTACGTTCGACGGCACTGCGCGGCCAACAGCGCTGCAAACCACGGGAGAACTGACATGAATAAGGATCAAGTCGAAGGCGTCGGCAAGCAGGTGAAGGGCAAGATCAACGAGGGCGTCGGGAAAGTGACCGGCGACAAGGCTCAGGAAGCCAAGGGCGATCTGCAACAGGCTGCGGGCAAGGTCCAGAAGGGCGTGGGCGATGCGCGGGAAGATCTGAAGGACGCAGTGAAGAAGCCGTAAGCCAGGCGTTGAGCGCCGCGACGGCGGCGTTGCTTAAAGCGGGACGCACTCGACGTGCGTCCCGCTTTTCATTTCGGGCGGCGAGACTTTGTGCGCATAAAGTCGCCTTGGTGGCCCCGTGTCATCCGTGAATCACCACCAGCAGCGCCTTGGCGTCGGCGCGTCCTACATTGCGGATCGCGTGCGTTTCGTCCGCTGCGTAACGTGCCGTTTCTCCCGCCTTGAGTCGCCGCGTCGCCCCCGATGCATCCACTTCGATCGATCCGTTCAGCACCGTGAGATGCTCGCGCGTTCCCGGTTCGTGCGCATTCGATGTGAGCGCAGCGCCCGATTGCAGCGTGAGTTCGTACCATTCGAACTTGCCGGCGAGTTCTATCGGTCCCCACACCCGCAGTTGATAGCCACCGTTATCGCCGCTCAACGTCGGTATTTCATGCGGCCCCGCGACCCGGATCGCTTCAACGGGCCTCTGTTGCGCGAACAATTGATCCAGGCTGATGCCAAGCGCGTTGGTCAATCGCCACGCGACCGCGATCGTCGGATTCGCCTTGTCGCGTTCGATTTCCGAAAGCATCGACTTCGATACACCTGCCGCCCGCGATAGATCGTCCAGCGTCAGTTTCCGTTCACTGCGCAGGCGTTGAATGATCTCGCCGACGCGCGGCGGCGTTGCGCCCGCTCCCGCGAGATCGCTCGCTTTGCCTTCTGAACCCGTGCTTGCCATGAATCGATCAATCCCTTAAAGTGTTCGGCATATCGGAAATGTGTTCGAAATATCGAACATGTCCGATGCGATGAATGCACTATAACAGGGCTATGGGCCGCTTGCGGGCGCCGCGCGGCCGAACACACGATCAGCCCAAAACAAGGATTGCGATGAAAGACCGGTATCTCTCCCATCTGCGTTCGACGCTCGACGAAATCCGCGCTGCGGGCTTCTACAAAACGGAGCGCGTCATCGCGAGCCCGCAGTCATCGGCTATCCGGCTCGCGAACGGAAGCGGTGTGCTGAACTTCTGCGCGAACAATTATCTCGGTCTTGCGGACGATCGCCGTCTCGTCGAAGCCGCGAAGGCCGGTCTCGACGCCGACGGCTTCGGCATGGCGTCCGTGCGGTTTATTTGCGGCACGCAGACCGTACACAAGGAACTCGAGCAGTCCATCGCCCGGTTTCTCGGCACCGACGACTCAATTCTCTATTCGAGCTGCTTCGACGCGAACGGCGGCCTCTTCGAGACGCTGTTGACCGAGGAAGACGCGATCATCAGCGACGAGCTGAATCACGCCAGCATCATCGACGGCGTGCGGCTCTCGAAGGCACGGCGTCTGCGCTACAAAAACAACGATCTCGCCGATCTCGAAGCGCGCCTTCAGGAAGCCGACGCCGCCGGCGCGCGCTTCAAACTGATCGCGACCGATGGCGTCTTCTCGATGGACGGCATCATCGCGAATCTTGCCGGCATCTGCGATCTCGCCGACCGTTACGGCGCGCTCGTGATGGTCGACGATTCGCACGCCGTGGGCTTCATCGGCGAAAACGGACGCGGAACGCCGGAGCATTGCGGCGTACTGGATCGCGTGGACATCATCACCGGGACGCTCGGCAAGGCGCTCGGCGGCGCATCGGGCGGTTATGTCGCCGCGCATAAGGAAGTGATCGATTTGCTGCGTCAGCGCAGTCGTCCGTATCTGTTCTCGAACACTTTGGCGCCGAGTATCGCGGCGGCATCGCTGAAGGTGCTCGAACTGCTCGACAGCGAAGAAGGCGCGACCCTGCGCAGGCGTGTCCGCGAAAACGGCGCGCACTTCCGCAGCGCGATGTCCTCGCTAGGCTTCGATCTCGTCCCCGGTGAACATCCGATCATTCCGGTCATGCTCGGCGACGCGCAACTCGCTTCGAAGATGGCGGATGCATTGCTCGAAGAAGGCGTCTATGTGATCGGCTTCTCCTACCCCGTCGTGCCTAAGGGACGCGCACGTATCCGCACACAGATGAGCGCGGCGCATACGCCGGAACAGATCGATCGCGCAGTCGATGCATTTGCGCGCGTCGGCCGGTCGCTTGGCGTGATCCGCTGAGCAGCGCCGCCGACTTTATGCGCATAAACCCAGGGACCGGACCACGAGCCCGCGACCGTCGAAGCAGCACCACGAAGACCAAACGTCAGGATCAACGCAATGAAAGCCCTCGCCAAACTCGAACGTGCCCCCGGCCTTACCTTGACACGCGTGAAGCGGCCTGAAGTTGGCCACAACGACGTTCTCATCCGTATCCGCAAGACAGCGATTTGCGGCACCGACATCCACATCTGGAAATGGGACGACTGGGCACAGAAGACGATTCCCGTGCCGATGCATGTCGGGCACGAATACGTCGGCGAGATCGTCGAGATGGGTCAGGAAGTGCGCGGGTTCGCAATCGGCGATCGCGTGTCCGGTGAAGGCCATATTACGTGCGGCTTCTGTCGTAACTGTCGCGCGGGCCGTCGTCATCTGTGCCGCAACACGGTCGGCGTCGGTGTGGACCGCGAAGGCGCCTTTGCGGAATTTCTCGTAATTCCGGCGTTCAACGCGTTCAAGATTCCGCCCGATATCTCCGACGACCTCGCCGCTATCTTCGATCCGTTCGGCAATGCGACGCACACGGCCCTTTCGTTCAATCTCGTCGGCGAGGATGTGCTGATCACCGGCGCAGGACCGATCGGCGTGATGGCCGCCGCGATCGCGCGGCATGTCGGCGCGCGCAATGTCGTCATCACCGACGTCAACGACTATCGCCTCGAACTCGCCCGCAAGATGGGCGCGACGCGCGCGGTCAACGTGGCGAACGAAGACCTGCGCGATGTAATGAGTGAACTCGGGATGACCGAGGGCTTCGACGTAGGTCTGGAAATGTCCGGCGTGCCGAGCGCGTTCACGGCGATGCTCGAATCGATGAATCACGGCGGCAAGATCGCGCTGCTCGGCATTCCGCCCGCGCAGACGGCGATCGACTGGACTCAGGTGATCTTCAAGGGCCTCGAAATCAAAGGCATTTACGGACGGGAGATGTTCGAGACCTGGTACAAGATGGTCGCGATGCTGCAAAGCGGCCTCGATCTATCGCCGATCCTCACGCACACTTTTCCCGTCGACGACTATCAGCAGGCGTTCGAAACGATGCTGTCCGGAAACAGCGGCAAGGTCGTGCTCGACTGGACCGCGGCCTGAACGCCGCACGTCATTGAGCCGAATCAGCCGGCGCTTTCGAAAACTCGGCCTGAATGGCGACGTGCACATCGTCGCCGACGGCCGGATACCACGTCGTCAATCCGAACTGCGCGCGGCTGAAATGTCCGTCGGCGGAAAAGCCCAACGTTTCCTGCTTCGTCAGCGGATTGACCGCGTGGCCGTTGAAGGTCACGTTCAGCGTCACCGGCTTCGTCGTGCCGCGTATCGTCAGATCGCCGGTCAATACGCCTTTGTCGTCGCCCGTGCGCTGAAAAGCCGTGCTGACGAACACGATGCTCGGATAACGCTCGACATCGAACATGTCGGGCCCTTTCACCATGCGATCGAGCAGCGGCACGTTGGTGTTGACGCTCGACGCGTCGATAGTCGCTCGCACCGAGCTTCCGGACATTCCGTCCGCATTCCAGTCCAGTTGCGCCGTCGTCTTGTCGAATCGGATGACGAAGCGCGAGTAGTGAAAATGATCGACGTCGAAGCTCACGTTCCAGTGATGCGGATCGAGTTGATAACGCCCCGGCGGCACGCTCGATTCGCTCGACGACACATGATGCGTGACGACTTGCAGCGGCGTGCACGCCGTCAATGCAACCGCCGCCAAAAAAGGAACGAGACGCTTATAGACGTTCATCGGGCTTTGCCTCGAATACGAAAAAAACTTCGACAAGTTTCGCCGAGATTGCAAAAACTTGCGCAAGCCGTCACGCGCTTTTCGTCAGCACACACGAAAATCGCGCGATCAGGTAGAGTTCGCCTCGACCTCCATCTCAAAAAAAGGCGCCATCGTAGACGCGCGATGGCGGAGAACCCATGCGCACATGGCTGTCCCGTTTCCGAACCTTCCGCGCGCACTTGTTGACCGTTGCCGCCATCGCCGCGTTGGCCTGGGCGCCTGCCGCGCACGCGAGCTGGTGTGGCGACGGTCTCTGGCTCGATGCGATGGTCGCATCGCATCACTTTCACCCGGACAAGGACTTCGAGCAGTTCAATCCCGGCATCGGCGCGGAATGCTGGGTCGCGCCGCAATGGGCGGTGACGGGCGGATACTTTCGCAACTCGCTGTCGAAGCCGTCGTTCTATGGCGGCGGCGTCTGGGGCCCGGACTTTCTTCACTGGAACTACATCAGGCTCGCCGTGATGGCCGGCCTCATATCCGGCTACGACTACGGCAGTTATGGTATCGGGCACAACCATACGGTCGGACCGGTGGCCGCGCCGCTCATCATGCTCGAATACAAGCGCGTGGGCGCGAACATCATCCTGATTCCGCCGATTCCTTCGAGCGATCTTCCGTTCACGCTCGGCTTCATGCTCAGACTGAAATTCTAGGGAATCCGAACTAAATCCCTATAAGATGTTCGGCGCATGTCATTTCGAACGCGCCGCGTGTTGCAGGCATTCCAGCAACACCGTCGCTGCGGGCGTCAACGGACTATCTCGCCGCGTCACGACTCTCACCGACACCGCGGGCAACGGATCCGCGATCGGAAAAATGGCGAGCCCTTCGCTGACCCACGAATGTTCGAGCAACGCGGCAGGCAGCGCGGCCAATACATCCGACCCGCGCAACAAGCCATGCGCGATGATGAAGCTCGGGCATTCGATCACGCGGTTCGGCACCGTCAGACCACGCTCGGCATACGAGTGAAGCAGCGCCTGCGTCGAGCTTTCCGGCGACGGGTTCAGCAGCCACTCCGCATCCGATAGCTCCGCCAGCGACGTGCAGTGCCGCAACGGATGATCCGCGCGCCCGACGATAGCCGAGCGGCTCTCATACAGTTCGATGTGATCGAACTCCGGCGCGAGATGCTCGGGCACGACCACCGCGACGACGAAGTCGAGCGTGCCGTCGCGCAAACGCGGCATCGCGACACCCGGAAAGCCTTCGATAAAACTCACGCGCGCGTTCGGCATCTGTCGCCGGAACGCGCGATACGCCTGCGGCAGTATCGATAGCGCGGCCATCGGCGTGATCGCCGCGCTTACGCTTCCCGAACCCGCGCTTTTCATCTGCGTGATGTCTTCTTCGGCGCGGCGCATTTCGCTCACGATCAGATGCGCGCGCACGCGCAATTGCTGGCCGAACGCGGTCAATTGCACGCCGCGCGCCGTGCGTAGAACCAGCGGCACGCCGAGATCCTGCTCGAGTTCCTTGATCGCCTTCGTTAGCGCAGCCTGCGACAGATGCAGGCTGCGTGCGGCCGCGCGGATGCTGCCTTGCTCGGCGGTCGTCAGAAACGCGCGTATCTGATGAATCTTCATGCTCATGAGCGACACCTAAGGGTTAGCACCGACGACTAATGGTAGTCACGCAATAAATTTACCGTCTTTTGGTTTGCTTTTCGGCTTTATATGCTTGGGTCACGTTGATCACGCATCGAGCAAGGAGTGTCTACATGTTGTCAGTCGAGCCCGTCATCCCCGGCATTGCCGCCATCGCATCGGAATTCGTCGATGTGCGCCGTCGCATTCATGCGCATCCGGAACTCGCGTATGAAGAAACGCAAACGAGTGATCTCGTCGCCGGATTGCTCGCTCAATGGGGCTACGAAGTGCATCGCGGGCTCGGCAAGACGGGCGTCGTCGGCGTATTGAAGGAGGGCACGGGCGGCAAGCGTATCGGCCTGCGCGCGGACATGGATGCATTGCCGATCGAGGAAGCGACCGGCCTGCCGTACGCCAGCAAGCACGCGCGCACGATGCACGCGTGCGGCCACGACGGCCACACCGCGATGCTTCTGTGCGCCGCGCGCTATCTCGCCGAAAGCCGCCAGTTCTCGGGCACGCTGATCGTGATCTTCCAGCCCGCCGAGGAAGGCGAGGCCGGCGCGCGCGCGATGATCGAAGACGGCCTCTTCGAAAAGTTTCCATGCGATGCCGTGTTCGGCCTGCACAACATGCCCGGCCTGCCCGCGGGCGACATGTTCTTCACGCCGGGCCCCGGCATGGCCTCGTCGGACCGCGTGAACATCACGGTGCGCGGCGTCGGCGGTCATGGCGCGATGCCGCATGTCGCGTGCGATCCGATGCCCGCCGTCGCGTCGATCATGCTGGGCCTGAACAGCATCGTCGCGCGCGAAGTGGATGCGCAAAAGCCCGCCGTCGTCACCGTCGGCAGCGTGCAGGCGGGCGAGGCGTGCAACGTGATTCCCGAGACCGCGCTGATGAAGCTCTCGGTGCGCGCGCTCGACGCGGGCGTGCGCAAGCAGCTTCAGGAACGCATCACGGCGCTCGTGAACGCGCAGGCGCTGGCATTCGGCTGCACGGCGGAGATCGATTACGAACTCGGTTATCCGGTGCTCGTGAATCACGAAGGGCCGACCGCCTTCGCCACCGATGTCGCGACGAAAATGCTCGGCGCGCAACGCATCGATCCGACCGCGCGGCCGCTCATGGGCAGCGAGGATTTCGCGTTCATGCTCGAAGCCTGTCCGGGCACGTATGCGTGGATCGGCAACGGTGTCGGCTCGAAGGGCGGCTGCATGGTCCACAACCCGGCCTACGATTTCAACGACGACATCCTCGCAGTCGGTGCGAGCTACTGGGTGCGCCTGGCCGAAGCCTGGCTCGCCGACTGATCCCTTCGGAGCACATCATGAACGCACCCACGATCGCCAGCGCGCCGGCGAATGCATCGACGCAGACCAGCCGCGCAGCGCGCACGCGGCTCGTGATGGCGGCTGCCGTCGGCAACGCGCTCGAGTTCTACGACTTCACGGTCTATGCGTTCTTCGCGCTCGTCATCGGCAAGCTGTTCTTTCCGGTGCACGATCCCGTTGGCCAGTTGCTGCTCGCGGTGGCGAGCTTCGGCGTCGGGTTCTTCACGCGGCCCGTGGGCGGCCTCGTGATCGGCATGTACGCCGACCGCGCCGGCCGGAAGAAGGCGATGCTGCTCACGCTCGGCCTGATGGCGCTCGGCACCGCGATGATCGCGGCCGCGCCGACGTTCGCGCAGGTCGGTATCGCCGCGCCGGTCATCCTCGTGATCGCGCGGCTGATTCAAGGCTTTTCGGCGGGCGGTGAAGTGGGTGCATCGACGACGCTTCTGCTCGAACAGGCGCCGTCGAATCGTCGCGGCTTCTACGCTTCGTGGCAGTTCGCGAGTCAGGGACTCTCGGCGCTCGCGGGCGCGTTGACCGGCGTCGCGCTGACGGCGACGCTCACGACCTCGGAACTCGAAAGCTGGGGCTGGCGCGTGCCGTTCATCATCGGCACCGCGATCGTGCCGGTCGGCTGGTGGCTGCGCCGTACGATGGAAGAAGCGCCGCGCGAAAGCATCGAAGCCGCGCCGAAAGCGCCGAAGCTGCCGCTCGTTACCGTGCTTCGCGAGCATGGCCGCGCGGTGCTCAACGGTCTCGGTCTCACAATCGGCGGCACGTCGGCGCACTTCATCATCGTGTTCTATCTGTCGATCTACGGCGTGAAGACGCTCGGCCTGCCGGGCTGGACGGCGATGCTCTCCGGCTGCGTATCGGGCGCGATTCTCTTTATCGTCGCGCCGATCGGCGGCTATCTGTCGGATCGCATCGGCCGCAACAAGCTCGCGCAGACGACGCGCATCCTGCTCATGCTCGCGATCTGGCCGGCCTTCGCGCTCCTGAACAAGTCGCCGACGGCAGGCACGCTGCTCGCGGTCGTCACGGCGCTCTCGATCGTGCATTCGCTCAACGTCGGCCCGACCGGCGCGATGCTCGGCGAACTGTTCCCGCGTTCGGTACGGGCGACGGGCGCGGCGATCGTCTACAGTCTGGGCGTCGCGATCTTCGGCGGTTTTGCGCAGTTTTTCGTGACGTCGCTGATCGTCATCACGAAGAGCGTAATGGCGCCCGCGTGGTATGTGATCGGCTGCGGCGTGTTCTCCGTGATCGCCGTGGCGTGCATGCGCGACAGATCGAAGGAAATGCTCGACTGATCGTGAAATCGCGCGCCGGATGCGATGCGAGGTGTATAACTCGACGTATCCGGGTTTCGAAAAGGCCGCCCATGCGGCCTTTTTTCACTGGATCCCACACTATGAAGAACGCGCGATAAAAGGGGACGTCCATGCGCAAGCTACGCTCGCAAAGCTGGTTCGGCGGCAACGATAAAGACGCCTTCATCCACCGCTCGTGGATGAAAAATCAGGGCATTCCTCATGATCAGTTCGACGGCCGGCCGGTCATCGGCATCTGCAATACATGGTCGGAGCTCACGCCCTGCAACGCGCATTTCCGCGAACTCGCCGAGTACGTGAAGCGCGGCGTGCGTGAGTCGGGCGGCCTGCCGCTCGAATTCCCGGTGATGTCGCTCGGCGAATCGAATCTGCGGCCCACGGCCATGCTGTTCCGCAATCTCGCGTCGATGGATGTCGAAGAGTCGATTCGCGGCAATCCTATCGATGGCGTCATTCTGCTCGTCGGCTGCGACAAGACCACGCCCGCCTTGCTGATGGGCGCGGCGTCGTGCAATCTGCCCGCGCTCGCGGTATCGGGCGGACCGATGCTGAATGGGCGCTTTCGCGGCGGCACGATCGGCTCGGGCACGGGCGTATGGCAGATGTCGGAGGAAGTGCGCGCGGGCAAGATGACGCAGGCAGAGTTCGTCGAAGCCGAGTCGTGCATGAACCGCTCGCGCGGCCATTGCATGACGATGGGCACCGCGTCCACGATGGCGTCGATGGTCGAATCGCTCGGCATCGGCCTGCCGCACAACGCCGCGATTCCCGCCGTCGATGCGCGCCGTCAGGTGCTCGCGCATATGGCGGGACGGCGCATCGTGGACATGGTCAAAGACGATCTCACGATGGACAAGATCCTCACGCGCGACGCCTTCGAGAACGCTATCCGCACGAACGCGGCCATCGGCGGATCGACGAATGCGGTCGTGCATCTGATCGCGCTGGCGAAGCGTATCGGCGTGGAACTGAAGCTCGAAGACTGGGAGCTCGGCTCCGACGTGCCGTGCCTCGTGAACCTGCAACCATCGGGCGAGTACCTGATGGAAGACTTCTATTACGCGGGCGGTTTGCCCGCGGTGCTGCGTCAGCTCGGCGAGCAAGGCTTGCTGCATCGCGACGCGCTCACGGTGAACGGCCGCACGCTGTGGGACAACGTGAGCGACGCGCCGAACTACGACGAGAAGGTCATCACCCGCTTCGAGCAGCCGTTCAAGCCGCATGCGGGCATCGCGGTGCTGAAGGGCAATCTCGCGCCGAACGGCGCGGTGATCAAGCCATCGGCGGCGACGCAATCCTTGCTGAAGCATCGCGGGCGCGCGGTCGTGTTCGAGAACGTCGAGGAGTTGCATGCGAAAGTCGACGACGATTCGCTCGATATCGACGAGCACTGCATCATGGTGTTGAAGGGCGCGGGACCGAAGGGTTATCCGGGATTCGCGGAAGTCGGCAACATGCCGCTGCCGAAGAAGGTGCTGCAAAAAGGCATTACCGACATGGTCCGCATTTCAGATGGCCGCATGAGCGGCACGGCATACGGCGCGGTCGTGCTGCACGTGTCGCCGGAAGCGGCGGCGGGCGGTCCGCTCGCGCTCGTGCAGACAGGCGACATGATCGAACTCGATGTCGAGGCGCGCCGTCTCAATCTCGAAGTCTCCGACGAAGAACTGGCGAAGCGCCGCGCCGCGTGGCAAGCGCCCGAGTTGCCGAAGCGCGGCTATTACCGCCTATATGTGGAGCATGTGTTGCAGGCGGATCAGGGCGCTGACCTCGATTTCCTCGTCGGTTCCAGCGGCGCGCCCGTGCCGCGCGACTCGCACTGAGCGGAGGCGTCGATGTCCGATCATCAAACGCCGCCATCCGGCATGTGGCCGGTGCTCTACGCCTACTTCGACACGCTGAACCGGCTCGACAGCGACGCCACGCGCAGACAGATCGATGCGACCATCGCGGCGGGCGCGCCCGCCATCGTCACGCTCGGTCTTGCAACTGAAGTGAATCGCCTGTCCGATGCCGAAAAGCGCACGATGATCGACGACTGCGCCGCGCATATCGCGGGCCGCGTGCCGCTCGCGGTCACGATCACCGGCGACAGCATCGAGTCGCAAGTCGCGCTCGCTGACTACGCGCTCGAACGCGGCGCGTCGTGGCTCATCCTTCAGCCGCCATCGATGCGCGGCGAGCCCGAAGCCTTCTACTACGATTTCTTCGCGTCGGTGCTCGAACGGACCGGCGCGAACGCGGGCATTCAGAACGCGCCGGAATATCTCGGCGTCGGTCTGTCCGCGGAATCGATCGCCGCGCTCGCTGCCGAGCAGCCCAACTTTCGCTTGCTCAAAGGCGAAGGCCCGGCCGTGACGATCCGCGCGACCATCGAACGTCTGCGCGCGCTCGAACAGACGCTCGCGGTGTTCAACGGACGCGGCGGTCAGGAACTCATCGACAATCTGCGCGCGGGTTGTGACGGCCTCATCGTCGCGCCGGATGCGTACGATCGTCAGGTCGCGATTCATCAGGCGTTCGCCGACGGGCGCGAGCACGACGCCGAATCGCTGTATGCGGAAACGCTGCCGGAAATCGTCTTCGTGATGCAGTCCCTGGAAACGCTCACCTGTTACGGCAAACGCATCGCGGCATGGCGCATGGGCTTCGATGTCCTGCACGATCGCGGCGCGCGTCCGAGCCCGTTCGGCATCGAATGTGCGCGGCGTTTCGCGCAACGGCTCGGGCCGACGTCGCGCGCCTTGCGTCGATGAATCATCGAACCGGGCGGCGCGTGAAGCGCTGCTCGGTCACCGAGGTGCCCCATTGCGTGCCTTCGGCTTCATCGGTCAATATGAAACCGAAGGATTCGTACAAGTGGCGCGCGGCATCGAGACTCTTGAAGGTCCAGAGGTACGTCTCGTCGTAATGCGCATCGACGAATTCCATCGCGCGCGCCATCAATTGCCTTCCCATGCCGCTGCCACGCAATGCATCGTCGATGATGAACCAGCGCAGATGCGCGACGCGCGTCGCGGCGTCGCCGTCGATCGCAATCGAGCCGAGCGTGCGCTCGCCGTCCATGACGAGCCACAACGCCTTGTCTGACGCGGGCAGGCTCTCGGCGAACGCGGCCAGTTCGGTGGCGACCCTGCGCTCGAAGAACACGCCGAAGCCCGCATGATGCGCGTAGAAGCGCGCGTGCAGGCTCGCCACGTCGCCGATGCAGCCCGGCCGATATCCCTCGACGATGCGCGCGCTGTGCGTATGCGCGGCGTGCTGCGTCTTGTGGTCGTGACCGTGCGCGAGCGCATCGGCGTAGAGCGCGAGCGAGCGCACGAGCGTCTGCTGATCTTCGGGCACCATGCGGCGCAGCGCGTCGGAAACCTGATCGGTGGCGAACTTGTCGATCTTTCTGCGCAGCTTCTGACCTGACGTAGTGAGATAAAGCTCGGACGAGCGCGCATCCTCGCTCGATGTCTGCCGCGTGATGAGTCCCGCCGCTTCGAGCCGCGCGATCTGCCGGCTCGCGTTGGACTTGTCCAGCCGCAAAGTCTGCGCGATGTCGCGCGCCTGAATGCCGGGCGTCGCGCCGATCTCGATGATCGCGTGCACCGCCGACGGCGCGAGGCCGCTATCCGCGAGCGTGTTGCGCATGAAGCCCAGTTCGCGCACGAGCTTGCGCGAGAACTCACGTAGTTCGAGGATGGTTTTGTCGCGCGATTGAACGGGTGTGTCGATGAAATCCATGACGTCTCCATCGGTTGCGAAGCGCAACCACATCCGTTCAATTTAGTTGCGTATTGCAACTTTCGCAAGAAAAATCGTGCTCCCGAAAGTTCTCACCTTCAACCGCGATCGCGTGCGAATGTCTCCGCGCGCTCGCGCTCCGGTTCCGCGGCGCGCAGCAGCACGAGCGCGATGCCGCCCCACACGAACTCGCGCACGCGTCGCAGCAGCGCGAAGGACAGCGCGGCCTGTCGATCGACGCCGAACGCCGACGCGATCGCGACGATCGTCGCTTCCTGCACGCCGAGTCCCGCGGGCGCGATGAATACCGCGTTGCGCACGGCCTGCGTGAGCGTTTCGATCGCGATCGCGCCAGCGATGGAAACCGGATGGCCGAGCATGTCGAACGCCGCAAAGACTTCGATCGCGCCGAGCACGTATCCCGCGAACTGCCACGCGAACGCGCGCGCGAGCAGCGGCGTGCGATGCAACAACGCGCGGATGTCATGGTCGAGCCGTTTGCCGTCGAGCTTCGCGGCAAGCGCGTGAGCGGGATCGAGCCAGCGCCGAGCCATCGCTTCGAGACGATGAAATGGCGCGCCCTTGTGCGCGACGACGAACGCCGCCACGCAGATCGGCAGCGATGCGACCAGGCCCGCCCCGATCACGTTGCCGATGCCGCCGCCCGAGTCGTTCGCATGAAAGCGCAGCAGGAAGAGGCCGAGCATCGCGAGCGCATATTGCACCGCGATCGTCACGAGCATCTCGACGATCACGGATGCGCTCACGCGACTCACATCCGGCAGATAGCGCGTGCCGAGCCGGATGCCCGCGAGCTCGCCGCCGATGCCGAGCACCGGCAGCAGGCGTCCGACAGCTTCGCGCACGACTGCGATCCACCAGAGCGCGAGCAGATCGATACGCTTGTCGAGCAGAAGCTGCCACGCGCGCGCATCGAGCAGCAACGGCAATGCGTGCAGCGGCACGAGCCACAGGAGCACCGGCCCCGTATGCGCGATGAGCGTGAACGCATCCGCGATGCCTTCATGCAACGCGAGCGCAATCAGCAATGCGATGGCCGCCGGCCAGCGCAGCCACGCGATGCGTTTGAGCCATGTCGTCACGTAGTTGGCTCCGGCATGCGGGCGTGCCCGAACACATCCGCGAAGCCGCCGTGCATCGCGCCTGTCGATTCGATGGCGCGCGCGACGCGCGGCGAGCACAAGGCGGCCAGTTCATCCGCATGACGATAGTCGTGCATCGATGGCGTCAAGGGCGCGCCTTCCGTCGCGGGATGACTATAGATTTCGAGCACGCCTTCGCGCGGCTTCGCGAGCGCCGCGAGCAAAGCGGCTTCGTCCATGCGACCCGACGCGGCGATTCCCGCGACCCAGTCGTTATGAGCGATGCCCGCATCGTCGAGCCGCTTTTTCATCGGCGCGACCCACGGCCTGAGAAAGAGCGAGCCGTGCATCTCGCGCGGCAGGCGCATCGCGCGCATGCCGAACTGCGGCCCGATTTCGAGGATCAGCGCGAGGATCGTCGGATGCAGATGAAAATGCTTGTGCACGTTGACGTGATCGAGTTCGAGGCCGGTCGCGGCGAATGCCTTGAACTGCGCGTAGATCTCGATGGCGAGCTGCCGCCGCACGCGTTGCAAAAAGAAGAAACGCACGCCGTTCTCGAACATCGAGCCTTCGAACGCGCCGCGGGCATCGACGAGATCCGGGATCGACCAACGCGGCAGCGTCGCGGCGCCATCGGTCAATACGAGGTGCAGGCCGACACGTAGCGTCGGCAGATCACGCGCGATCTTCACGGCGTGGTGCGCGGCGTTCGCGCCGACCATCAGGCTCGCGCACGTGAGCACGCCTTCGCGATGCGCGCGCGCGACCGCATGGTTCACGCGTTCGTGCAGCCCGAAGTCGTCGGCGGTGACGATGATTCCACGCACGGCATCATGCCTCGTGTGCGCGCAGGAAGCGGAAGAACTCGACGCCTTCGCGCAGGCGCCGCGTCATCATTTCCCAGCTCGTGAGCATTTCGCGCACGATCTCCCAGATCTTCGACGGACGGAAATAGAAGCGTTTGTAGAAGCGTTCGAGATCATGATAGATCTCTTCGCGCGACAGATGCGGATAACCGATAGCGGCCAGTTGCACGCCTTCCTTGCTCACGAGATTGATGACCTTGTTCTCCGCGAGCCAGCCGTTCTCCACCGCCTGGTTATAGAGCGTCGTGCCGGGATAGGGCGCCGCGAGCGAAACCTGGATCGTATGCGGGTTGATCTCCTTCGCGTATCGAATGGTCTTTTCGATCGTCTCTTTCGTTTCGCCCGGCAAGCCGAGGATGAACGTGCCATGCACCTTGATGCCGAGCTTGCGGCAATCGTCCGCGAAGCGCCGCGCGATATCCGTGCGCAGGCCCTTCTTGATGTTCAGGAGGATTTGATCGTCGCCGGATTCATAGCCCACGAGCAGAAGCCGCAAGCCGTTCTCCTTCATGATCTTGAGCGTCGCATAAGGCACGTTCGCCTTCGCGTTGCATGACCATGTGACGCCGAGCTTGCCGAGCCCGCGCGCGATCTCTTCGACGCGCGGCTTGAAGTCGGTGAAGGTGTCGTCGTCGAACATGATCTCTTTCACTTCGGGCATGTTGTCGCGAATCCACTTCACTTCCGCGAGCACGTTCTCGACCGAGCGCACGCGATAGCGATGTCCGCCGACCGTCTGCGGCCAAAGGCAGAACGTGCAGCGTGAACGGCAGCCGCGTCCGGTGTAGATCGACACATACGGATGCTTCAGATAGCCGATGAAATAGTTGTCGATCTTGAGATCGCGCTTGTAGACCGGCGCGACGAACGGCAGCTCGTCCATGTTTTCGAGGATCGGGCGCGCTTCGTTGTGTTCGATCGAGCCATCGGGCAGGCGATAGCTGAGTCCCTTGATATCGGCGAACGCGCGGCCCTCGGCAATCTCCCGGCAGGTGAAATCGAATTCCTCGCGGCACACGAAGTCGATCGCCTCGCTCGCGGCGAGCGAGTTGTGCGCATCGACGGCCACCTTCGCGCCCACCATGCCGATCACGACGCGCGGCGCGCGCGCCTTCAGTTTCTCGGCGAACAAAGCATCCGTGGGAAACGAAGGCGTGCTCGTATGGATGATCACGAGTTCGTGCTGCGCGGCGATATCGAGCGTCGCTTCGACCGACACGCCGTCGGCGGGCGCATCGAGCACGCGTGAACCGGGCACGAGCGCGGCAGGCTGCGCGAGCCACGTCGGATACCAGAACGAACGGATTTCGCGCTTCGCCTGATAGCGCGAGCCGGCGCCGCCGTCGAAGCCGTCGAAAGAGGGCGCCTGAAGGAAAAGCGTGTGCTTCATGGTGCGAGGTCCGGTGAATATGTTATTGACTGTCGGAGGCGTTGGCGTCGTAGCGCTCGCGTGCGTCGTCGAGCGGAATGCGCACGCCGCGCCACATGACGCTCGATCCGAACGATGCGGCGAGCCATTGCAGCCACATCAGCAGGTCGCGCAACGGAATGAACGGGAGATCGCGCCAGAACGCGCGCCATGAGCGTGCGGCGCGCCAGTGCAGCAGAAGCCGCGCGGAAAGACCGAGCGACGTGCTCAGATCGACGATGGTGTCCGCGATGCTTTGCGCGGTCTCGGTGCCGTGCTCGAAGCCGAGCCCGAGGATTGCGCTCGTCAGAAGCCAGGGCGTGGTGAACGTGACGCACAGGCACGCGAAGCCGAGCGGATTGACCGAGCGGATCGTGCGCAGCCAGCGCGTTTCGCGGCGCCAGAGCGAGGCCAGATCGTGTTCGATCACGTCGGTGGTGACAACCACGTCGGACAGCACCGTGCGCAAGCCGAGCGCGCGCACGTGCTCCGCGAGCCAGTAATCGTCCGCGAGACAGTCGCGCACGGCTTCGAAGCCGCCGCTTTTCGCGAGCGTGTCGCGCCTGAGCGCGAGCGTCGCGCCGAAGCCGAAGCGATTCTGACCGAGCACATTGGCCACGTGCACCGAAGGCGCGAACCATTCGTCGATGAACAGCGCGCCGATGCGCGACCAGAAGCCGCCCACGCGCCGCGCGCGATACAGGCAGGTGACGACGCCCACGTTCGCGTCGGCGAGCGGCCCGGTCACGCGCACGAGATAGTCCGGCTCGACGGCGATGTCGCTGTCCGCGATCACGATGAGATCGTGCTTCGCGCGCGCGGCGAGATTGATGAGATTGCCCACCTTGCGATTGCTGCCGTGCGCGGTGCCGTCGATCACGAGTTCGATGTCGAGCTTCGGAAAAGCGCGCGCGAGCCGCTCGACGACGCCCGCCGCCGGATCGGACGCGCTCGCCACGCCGAACAGCAGTTGATATGACGGATGCGTCTGCGTGCAGAAGGTTTCGAGGTTGGAGTACAGGCGCGGCTCGGTGCCGCACAGCGGTTTCAGCACGCTGACGGAGCCGGGCGTGTCGTCGCCGCGCCGCGCGCCGGCCGCGCCGCGCAAACCGGGAAACACGAGCGCGGCGAATGTCGCGTGGCACGTCGCGGCGCAGCACAGCGCGATGACGAGCCATACGAACAACGGAACCGAATGCGCCGTCATGATCGTCGCGTCCGGATGCAGCACATGAACCACGGCATGAGGATCTCCACAGTTGCCTTGCACATCGCAAGGATTCGAATGCGTGTCGAGAACCCGAAGCCTGCCTTCGCGAACCTTAAGAGATGCTTAGATAAGCGAACGAATGCACATTGAAATACGCGTGAAAGCGGCTTGTATCGCCGCGCTAAGAAACGGCCGTGGGCAAAAAAAAAACCCGGCGGAGAGGCCGGGTGAAGGGGATCGGGCGAGATCCGAGGTCACGCCCGACCGCGTGGCACTCTGCAGGACGCCGCCGCGCGCGGACAGGCTCGCGCGGCGGCGTTTAGCCGGGAGCTGGCGGGATGAAGTTCCGCATGGAGCTGCACCAGCCAGTCGCCCGGAGAGGTTCCGTCGATCACGAGCCTGTCGGCGGCCCATGCGATGCGACGTGCCGTGCGGGCGGCATCGAATGCGAGCTTCGCGATGTGCCGCACGACGAGCACGATGCCTACCGCGCTCGCGAGCGTCGCGAGGCGCACCGCGGTGTTTTCGAGCGCATGCACGTGACCCGTGCAGCCGCAGACCGTGAGCCACGCTGCATCCGACGCGGCGATGCACAACGCGATCAGCACCGTGTTCGCACGCAGGGAAACAAGAGTGGACGATCGCATCGGCATCTCCGGGCCGCGCGCCCGCGAATCGGCGCGCTCGACGGTATAGTGCGGGGACGAAGCTTATGCAATGCTTAAGCAGGACGCGCGCAATGCCGATAACGGGGCCACCATGTGCGGCAGCGCGCAAAGCTTAAGTGGCGCTTAAGCATGCAGGCCGGAGAATCGGTGAGCCCCTGTTCGAGCCTGGAGAAAGCGCATGCGCCTGTTATTGGTGGAGGACGACGAGATGATCGCGGAGACCGTGCTCGCCGCGTTGCGCCGCGCGAGTTACACCGTGGACTGGGCGCAGGACGGCCGGGCCGCGGAGCTTTCGCTCGGCAATGGCGTATATGACCTCGTGCTGCTCGATTTGAATCTGCCCAAGCGCGACGGTCTCGACGTGCTCGGTACTTATCGCAAGAACGGCGGCAATGCGCCCGTGATGATCCTGACCGCGCGCGATGCCGTCGATGACCGCATCCGCGGCCTCGATGCCGGTGCGGACGACTACCTGATGAAGCCCTTCGACCTCGACGAGCTCGCGGCACGCGTGCGCGCGCTCCTGCGACGCCGCACGGGTCACAAGCATCCGGTGTATTCGCACGGCGAGCTGTCCCTCGATCCCGCCGCGCACGAAGCGAGCAAGGGCGGCGTCGCGCTCAATCTCGTGCCGCGCGAGTTCGCGCTGCTACAGGCGCTGATCGAAGAACCGTCGCGCGTGTTTCGCCGCTCGGAGCTGGAAGAGAAGCTGTACGGCTGGGGCGAGGAAGTGGGCAGCAACGCGATCGAAGTCCACGTGCACAGCTTGCGGCGCAAGATCGGCGCGGAGGAAATCGTGACGGTGCGCGGCGTGGGTTATCGCCTGAAGAGGATCGGATGACATCCATTCGCCGATGGCTGCTCGGATGGCTCATTTGCGGCCTCGGCGTCGCGTGTCTGATCGCGGGCGTCGGCATATTCAGCACGGCGCGGCTGGAAGCGGGCGAGCTCTTCGATTACGAGCTGCGCACCGTCGCGCTTTCGCTGCCGCACAACATCAACGCCGACGACGTCGCGCAAGGGCGCGATCACGAACTGCACGGCATTTCGGACGACAGGCTCGTCATCGACATATGGGACCGCTCGGGCCGGCTCATTTATCACTCGCCGCGCGAGCCGGCGCTGCCGCGCTTTGGCGTCGGCTTCGAATCCGCCGAGCGCGAAGGCTTTCGCTGGCGCGCGTTCGGCGTCGCGCAGCCGGATCGCTTCGTGCAGGTGGCCCAGCCTTACTACATCCGCGACGACCTCGCCATCTCGCTCGCGCTGCGCACGATCTGGCCGCTCGCGTTGCTCATACCGGTGATCGTCGTGATCGTGCTGTTCGTCGTCGCGCGCGGGCTCTCGCCGGTGCGCTGGCTGTCGCAATCGCTCGCCGCGCGCTCGCCGGAGTCGCTCGAACCCATTGCATTCGACAAGCCGATGCCCGTCGAACTGCATTCCCTCGTCAATGCATTGAATGACTTGCTCGCGCGACTGGGCGACGCGTCGCAGGCGCAACGAACGTTCGTCGCGGACGCGGCGCACGAGTTGCGCACGCCGCTCACGGCGCTCAAGCTGCAAATCCAGGGCGCAATCGGCGACGGTTCGCTTCAGGTCGATGCCGCGACGCTCGCGAAAATCGATGGCCGCCTGAACCGGCTGATCCACCTCGCGCAGCAACTGCTCAGCATGGCGCGGGAAGATGCCGCGCGCGAGGCGGCCATCGCGCCGATGAGCCTGCGCACGCTGTGCGAGCTACGCGTGAGCGATTTCTCCTTGCTGGCCGAAGCCCGCTCGATTGATCTCGGCCTCGAACTCGAACAGGCGCGCGACGAACACGACGCGTTCACCGTGATGGGCGATGTGCAGGCGCTTTCCGTGCTCGTGAACAACCTGCTCGACAATGCGATCCGCCATACGCCGCACGGCGGCCGCGTCGACGTGACCTTGCGGCGAGAAGCGGAAGGCATCGCGCTGACCGTGCTCGACTCCGGCCCGGGCATTCCTGAGAGCGAGATCGGCCGCGTATGCGATCGTTTCTATCGCTGCGTCGGCGCATCGGGGCATGGCAGCGGCCTCGGGCTCGCGATCGCGCTGCGCGTCGCGCAACGGCATCACGCGACGCTCGAAATCACGAATCGTGACGATGCGAGCGGGCTGATCGTTCGGGTGCGCGGCTTGCGCGCGGTTGCATCGACGGCGCACGCGAAGGATATCGTCAGCGGAATGCATGCGTGAATGAAAGCGCAAGAAGCGGGGCGTCGCATGTCTCGTGCGCGACGAAGCTTGTCGTTTCCTCCCTTCATGCCGGGCCTATCATGAAGAAGTTTGTCCTCTTGTGCGCATGTCTCGCGTGGACCGACGCCGCGCTTGCAGCCGATGCAGCCGCGCCCGCTGCCGCCCCGGCTGCGGCATCCGAGCCCAAGACCCTGAAAGAGCGCCTGGGCGACAAGGCGAGCGACGAGCAACGCGTCGACAATTGCCATGTGCCCGCCGACCGGCGCGGCACGAAGGTTCGCCCCGACCGGTGCGCGCCCTGACGCATGGGCGAATGTGTTACCTTTCGAGGATGAACCATTTGGTACAAACTCAAGGAGCCCGCCTTGTCTTCCACTCAAGATTCATCCGTCCTGCGCCTCGGCATTCTCGGCGCCGCGAACATCGCCAGGCAATTCGCGCGTGATGTCAGGCCGAGCGAGCGCGTGCGCGTCGTCGCCGTCGCGAGCCGCAGCGACGATAACGCGAAAGCCTACGCGGAAGCGAACGGCATCGAAACATGGTTCGGCAGCTATGACGCGCTGCTTGCGAGTCCGGATATCGATGCCGTCTATATTCCGCTGCCCAACAGCCTGCATGCCGAATGGGCGATCAAGGCCGCCGATCACGGCAAGCACATCCTGTGCGAAAAGCCGCTCGCGCTCGATCGCGACGAAGCCGTGCGCATGTTCGAGGCCGCCGATCGCAACGGCGTGATGCTGCTCGAATCGTTCCCGTATTACTTCCAGCCGCAGACCGCAGCGATGATGGCGCTGATCGGCGAAGGCGCGATCGGCGAGGTGCGCGCGATTCAGGCGAGCTTCGGCTTCACGGTGGGCAATCCCGGCGCGAATATCCGCATGAAGCCCGAGCTCGGCGGCGGCGCGCTGCTCGACGCGGGCAGCTATCCGCTGAGCCTCATCCGGCTCGTGATGGGTAGCGCCCCGCAGCGCGTCGATGCGGTCGCGACGTGGGCGGACAGCAAGGTCGACATCAGCCTCATGGCGACGCTCGTCTATGCCGATGGCCGTCGCGCGCAGGTCTCGTGCTCGATGGATGCGGCGAATCATCGATACGCGACGATCATCGGCTCGAAGGGCACGATCGACACCGAGTATCTCAATCACACGAGCGCGCAGACGGCCGGCGATCAATACGGCTATCTGCCGAGCCAGATGCGCGTGCGGCGCGGCATTCCGAATTCGGTGCCGTTCGAGCCGGTCGCGTCCGATGTGGGCAGCGGTTTCCTCTTCGCGGCGGAAAGCTTCGCGCGCATGATCGAGACGCGCGACGCCGCCGCGATCGAGTACTACGCGCAGGTGAGCCTCGACAATGCCGCGACGCTTGCGGCGATCATCGAAAGCGCGCGCAGTGAAAAGCCTGTCACGCTGTGAAGTGAATTCGGATTGACGTCGGTTGATTCTCTGACTAGAGTCAGAGACATGAACCCGACCGACATCAGCCAGATTCGAAGCTTCAACCGCACCGTTGCCGAGGGCATCGGTGCGCTCAACGATCATTTTCTCGGGCGCGGCCGTCCGATGGGCGAGTCGCGGCTCGTCTGGGAGATCGGGGCTCAGGGTGTCGATCTTCGCGTGCTGCGCGAGCGCCTCGGCCTCGACTCGGGCTATCTGAGCCGCACGCTCGCCGCGCTGGAGCGGCAGGGTCTCGTCGCAATCGAGTCTCGTCCCGAAGACCGCAGGGTGCGCCGCGCCAGCTTGACCAAAGCGGGCCGCGCCGAACGCGAGGAACTCGAACGGCTCTCCGATGCCGTCGCGGGCGGCATGCTGGCGCCGTTAAACGAGGCGCAGCGCCAGCGGCTGATCGCAGCGATGGCCGAAGTCGAGCGCTTGCTGCTGCCGTCGCTGATACGTTTCGAGGTCGAAGATCCGACGAGCGTCGATGCGCAATGGTGCATCGATCAATACTTCGCCGAGTTGAATGCGCGCTTCTATGCGGGCTTCGATCCGTCACTCAGCCTGTCAGCCGATGCGCGTGAACTGACCGCGCCGCAGGGCGCGCTGATCGTGGCGAGGCTTCGCGGCGCGGCGGTAGGCTGTGTCGCGCTCAAGTTTCACGGCGCGGCTCCGGCCGAGTTGAAACGCATGTGGGTGAGCGAGGCCGCTCGCGGACTGGGCCTAGGACGCCGATTGCTCGAAGAAGCCGAAAGGCACGCACGGCAGAGCGGCGCGAAGGTCCTGCGCCTCGAAACGAACAAGGCGCTCGCGGAGGCGGTCGGACTGTATCGGCGATCGGGTTATGTCGAGGTCGCCGCGTTCAGCGACGAGCCTTATGCGGATCACTGGTTCGAGAAAGCATTGCGTTGAAGCGTCTTCTTCAACTCGCGTCCGTCAGCGCGATGACGAGATCGAGAAACGCGCGCGTCTTCGCAGGCGGATGATGCCGCGACGGATAAAACGCATAGAGCGGAAAGCGCTCGTCGGGCCAGTCGGGGAAAAGATCGACGAGCTTGCCATCGGTAAGCAGGTGTTCGTGGCCGAGCAGCAGAATCTGCGCGATGCCATAGCCCGAGAGAATCGTGCTGAGCATCGTGCCGGGATCGTTGAGCGTAAGCCGGCCGCGCGTCTGCACGGTCAGACGCTTCTTCTTGCGATGAAACTCCCACGCGAACGGCCGCGCCGTCTCGGGATCGCGAAACTCGATGCAGGTGTGCGTGTCGTCGGCGAGCGCCTGCGGCGTCGCGGGCTTGCCGTGCCGCTTGATGTACGAGGGCGCGGCGACGGTGCGCACCGGCGTATCGAGCAGCTTGCGCGCGATAAGGCTCGAATCGCGCGGCTCGCCGAAGCGCACGGCGAGATCGAAGCCGTCCGCGATGATATCGCCGAGACGATCGCTCGTGATGAGCTCCAGTTGCAGGTCGGGATGCGCGTTCAGGAACGCATCGAGCTTCGGGCCGAGCAATAGCCGCGAGAAGATCGGATCGACATTCACGCGCAAGCGGCCGCGCACGGCCGTCGCGCCCTCCGATGCAGTGGCCGCGGCTTCCTCCAGTCCCGCGAGATGCGGCATGACGTGCTCGAAGAAACGCCGGCCATCGTCGGTGAGAGCAACGCTGCGCGTGGTGCGATCGAACAGACGGATCTTCAGGCGCGCTTCGAGACGCGCGATCGCACGGCTCACGCCGGGCTGCGACATGCCGAGCCGATCGCCGGCTGCGGCGAAGGTGCCCGCATCGACGATCGCGGCGAACACGCTGATGCCGTTGAGGATGCGTTCATTGAAGGCGGACATTCATGCCTCTGTGTCATCGATGAGAGGGCATTCATGTTATCGCGATGCGGGGTGAAGATGCGAATGCCGGCCGCGCGCAAAAAAAAACGGGCCCCGAAGGGCCCGGCAAATCACTCCAACACGGTCACCTTTACGCGTGGCGCGCCTTCGCCACCTTGTCCACGGAAATCGAATCGGCACGCAGACGCTCGTATTCCTGCTCGCTCATCGGCACAGCGTCCTTCTTGCCCAGATCGTTCAGGCGGATGCGATACGTTTCACGCGCCGAGTAAGCCGCGATCGCCGCGATGATCGTCACGCCGAAGGCAATCGCGCCGACCGTCACCGGGATGTTGTTCGATCCCGGGGGCGCAACCGCTGCGAACAGGGCGGGCAGGAGCGCGGTGATCGTCGTGCCGATGTTCTGCGCAATCGCCATCGCCGAAACACGCGAGCGGGTCGGGAACAGTTCCGGATAGAAGCTCGGGAAGATCGCGTTGTAGCCTTGATACACGACGCCCCACATCAGAAGCGACATCAGGAACGCGAGCGGGACGCTGTGGATGCTGATCGCATAGAGATACGCGAACGCCAGCACACCGGAGATCAGCGAGCCGCCGATCATCATCGGGCGACGGCCGATCTTGTCCGACAGGTTGCCGACGAACGGAATCACCAGCACCGCGACGATGTTGCCGACCACCGGGATCCACAGATACACGCTCTTGTGAAAGCCGATGCCATACGAAGACTGCACCGCATACGCCGCACCGAAGATCGTCGCGACGACGGGAATCACGTTCATCAGCGCCATGCAGACGACGCGGATCATATCGGGCGTGCTGTTGGCGAACGCTTCCTTGATCGGCGACTTCGGCAGATCGCCGTGCGACTCTTCGGACGTGAACGCCGGCGTTTCATGCACTTCCTTCCGGATGATGTAGCCCGCGACCAGCACGAACGCCGACAGCAGGAACGGAATGCGCCAGCCCCAGGAGTTGAACATGTCTTCCGGCATGAACGTGGCGAGCGGCAGGAACACGGCGGCGGCGAGAATCTGGCCAGCCTGCACGCCCTGCAACGTGAAGCTCGCGTAGTAGCCGCGGCGTCCGAACGGCGCATGCTCCAGAATCATCGAGCTCGCGCCGGAGATTTCACCCGCCACCGCGAAGCCCTGAACCAGACGCAGCACGACGAGCAACGCCGGAGCCAGCATGCCGACGCTGTGATACGTCGGCAGGAGACCGACGGCCATCGTCGAGAAACCCATCAGGAACATGCAGATGAGCAGCACGTTCTTCCGGCCGTGCGTGTCGCCCAGATGGCCGAGCACGAATGCGCCGATCGGACGGGCAACGTAACCCACGCCGTACGTCGCGAGCGACGCGATGATCGCCACCTTCGGATTGCCCGACGGGAAGAACAATTGCGGGAAAATGAGTGCTGCTGCCTGGGCGTAAATGAAGAAGTCGTAATACTCCAGCGCCGAGCCGATCCAGCCGCTCGCGGTGGCCTTCTTCGCCTGGCGTCCGCTGTGCGCGTCTTCCTTGGGGCTAGCCATAGAGATGTCTCCGAACAATGGGTTTATGGAGTTGAGCCTGAAACCTGGTCGAGCGGCAGGGCGTTTGAAACACCCGAATTTCGCGTCGCTCTGAAAGTGATTGGAGAATAAGAGCGCAACCCCTTTGGATCAACGCTTTATGATAAATTTTGCGCGATTATCGTACGCGTGTGTCCGATAATCGATCACTTTGGGGGTTAGCACTAGCAAAAGGCTTTGCTTGAGCGCCGAAACACTTGGCGATCCATAACTAAACAAGCATGTCAGCATGACTAAACCGGAACTCGACAAACGCGACTGGATCGCCGGTCTGGAGAAGGGCCTTGCGATCCTCGAAGCCTTCGACGATCAGCACGCGCGCATGACGCCCACGCAGGCCGCGATGCGCACCGGCCTCACGCGCACGGCGGCGCGCCGCTATCTGCTGACCCTCGCGCATCTCGGCTACGTGCAGACCGACGGCAAGCTCTTCAACCTGACGCCGCGCGTGCTGCGCATGGGCTGGTCGTATTTCGAGTCGGCGCGGCTGCCGCGCATCGTGCAGCCTTATCTGCAGCAGTTGAGCGCGTTGATTCACGAATCGGTGTACGTGAGTGTGCTCGATGACTGGGACCTCGTGATCATCGCGCGCAATGGTTCGACGCGCGTGATGACGACGGGCTTCGTGCTCGGCGCGCGCGTGCCGGCCGCGCTGATGTCGGGCGGCATCGCGATGCTCGCGTACATGAACGAGACAGCGGTGCGCGGCTGGCTCGACGCGACCGAGTTCAAGCCTTTCACGCCGCTCACGATCACCAACAAGGAAAGGCTCTACGACAAGATCCGGCAGGCGCGGATCGATGGCTATGTCGCGATCGAGCAGCAATTGCAGATGGGTGTGCGCGGCATCGCGGTGCCGATGAAGAACCGGCATGGTGAAGTGGTGGCGGCGTTGTCGGCGAACATGCCGATCGGAAAGGAAACGGGCGAGGCCGCGCTCGCTCGCGTGTTGCAGCCGTTGCAGGAGACGGCGTTGTCGATGTTGAACGTGATCTAGATGGAGCGGGTTGAGGGTTGAGGTGAGGGTTTTCGGGACCGTGTGGTCCGGACGCTGCCGAAGCCCGTGTTCAAAGGCTTTGCGGCGGGTGTCAACGGCTCAGAGGTGAGGATTTTCGGGAGCGCCGCACGGCGGACGAACGCCCTCACTTTCACCTAATTCCCCCTCCCTACACTCCTTTCCATGGTTGCGGCGACACACCCGCTCAACCACATCCGCACATCGACAAAAGGAAAGGGGAAGGACATGACCCAGCTCAACGCATCGGCGAACGCGCGCAAGGCACGAAGCACCGGCTTGCTTCTCAAGCTCTCGGCGTTATCCGTCGTCACCGCGCTTTCGCTCGGGCTCGGCTCCGCGCCGGTCTACGCTCAGGCACTGCCGATGGATAACGCCGCGCCCGCCCGCGTGCAGCCGTTCGACGTGCGCACGCTCCACGATCGACTGAACCTCAGCGCCGATCAGGAAGTGCAGTGGCAGGCCGCGCTCGACGCGATGCGCGAGAGCCATTCGTCGGAGCGCATGAACGCGGACCAGATGCAGGCGCGCATCCAGACGATGCTCAAGCAGCCGATACTCGATCTCCCCGCGCTGCACGCGCTGGACCAGAAGATCCGGCAGCAGGACGCGCCCTTGTCCGAGCAATCGGCGAAAGCTTGGCTCAAGTTCTACGGCAGCCTGAACGATCAGCAGAAGACCACCTTCAGCGATGCGATCCGGCCGCAGTTCGAGAACATCGCGCATCATCCGGCGCGCCCCTACGATCCGCGCACCGGACTCTGACGCGAACAAGCTCAGGACGCGCCCGTGAAGATCGGACCTTGTCCGCCCGGCACGAACGTGCGCGGTGCATGGTCGATGCTCGCGCCGGACTGATCGCGCCCGGCCGACGACGGCGCGGGATCGCGCAACGTGACGGCGGTCTCCGATGTGATCGGCACGCTTGGTTGCGCGAGCAGTTCGGTCTTGCGCATCGAGCCCGCCGACGTCCCGAAGTAATACCCGATGATGCTGATCCATGCGGTCCCGAGCGCGCCGACCACGACGTTCACGAGATCGCGGTTCGGCTCGGGCAACGCGCGCAGCGCCATCAACAGCAGAATGCCGAAGAAGCCGGCCGTGACGCACATCGCGAGAACCTTCGGCACCCAGTCCTTGTTCGCGATACCCATTGCGCGCGCATCGGCGCGATCGCCCGCCGCGATGCGCGCCATGTCCGCTTCGAACGACAGGCGCGCCTGCGCCGCCGCCACCACGAGTTGCTGCAGCTGCAACGAGTTTGCGTTCTCCGCCTGACTGATCTTGTCGAGCGCGGCGGGATCGTTGAGCGCGGTCTCGACGACATCCGGATCACTCGGCGTACCGAGCGCATGCGAGATGATCGCGGCCGCCGTGCTCACGCCGAGCCCGACCGGCCCGCCGATGAGACCCGCCAGAAGAGGCGCCTTCGCGCCGATGGTTGCCGCCACTTTCGTCCAGTCCATCATGCTGCTCCCAGGAGAAGATTCGTCGCCATGCGATCGGTCCAGCCGCGGCTGAACGTCGGCCAGGCATGCAGGCCCTTCAGATAACGCAATCGATATGCGATGAAACGCAGGACGAAGCGCATCGGATCGGCGGCTTTCACGGCATCGACGGTATCGGGGCCGAACTTGCCGTCTTCCTTCGCGCCCGATGCCTTCTGCATCCACAGCACGACGAGACCGCCGTTGTAGTTCGCATCGAAGATCTGGAACGCGACGCGCGGATCGAATTCGTCGAGATGCAGTGGATCCCAGTACTTCTGCTTCGCGATGCGCTTCGCGAGTTCGAGCGGCAGATCCTTCATCGCGCCGGCATAACCGTAGCCACGCGCGACGCGCGCCGTCACGCCCCACATCGTTTCGCCGCCCGGGTCCGCCGGATGAAACGAGTAACCGCCTTCGCTGCCGATCAGCGCTTCGAAGGCGTCATCGAAATTGTTCATGGTTGTCTCCTTGGCGCCTGCGCGTGCCGCCGGTAACTCGCGATACGAAAGCCGCGGCGCCGGAAGAAACGGGCCGGCGCACGAGGCGGCCGGCCCGGTCGCGTCAAACAGTGGCAGGCAGTCATGACGCGACGGCAATGCCTTATGCATCGGCTATGCCAGGCGCTGGGCGAAACGCGCCAGAGCCTTGTCCGGCAAGGCTTTGGCAGCGTTCGGAAGCTGGCGAAGAAAAGTGAACTGTCGTGCGCTGACCAACGCTTTTAAATGCGATTGTTCGATCTGCGCAGACATCGAACTGCACACCGCTCGCTCATTCGACGCTCATTGTCCACGCCTACGATGCGAAGCATCCAGGCGGCGCGGTCCCGATCGAAACCATCGCACTGCCTTTCGTTGACGACGTTTCATCGAGGAGAAATGCCATGCGCCACTACCCATCGGACAGTCCCCGCGCGGCCGCGCGCATCGTCGTGATGTCGCTCATCGCGGACGGGCATATCGGCAGTGCGGAAATCGAAGAGCTCGAAAAGCGCGGCTTCTATGCGCGGCTCGGGCTTCACGCAGGCGAGTTGCACGAGGTGGTGCGCGAGGTCTGCGAAGACCTCACGCGATGCTCCTATCTCACGTGGGACGACGCGTGTCGGGTCGATTCAGGCATCGTGCAGCAGCTCGCGGAAGAAGTGCGCGACGAGCGCATGAGACGCGACGTGCTCACGCTCTGCGAATCGGCGGTGGTCGCGGACGGCATGATGACCTGCACCGAAGCCGCCGTGATCGATGCCGTGAAGCGCACGTGGCGCATGCATTGAAGCGCGCGAATCATCGAACGGAGACGACATCATGCAAAAGCACATTCTCGTCGCAGTGGGCCCGGGATACAGCCACGCCGCGCTCGCGCTCGGCATCGCGCGGGCCCGCGAATGCAACGCACGCCTCACCGCCCTTCATGTGGTGGACCGTACGCCGTTCTGGGCGATATCGTCCGCGCAGTACGACTGCGGCGCGGCGCTCGCGCATGTCGATGAACTCGCGCGCGGAATCGAGAAGCGCACGCTCCAGGCGATACGCGCGTCGAGCATCAACGGCGTGTGCGTGACGATGGACCTGCCCGCGCGCACGACGCTCGGGCGCGTGATCGCGCAGGCGGCGCGCGAGTTCGATGCCGACCTCATCGTGATCGGCCGCACGAAAGCGACGAACTGGCGCTTCTGGGAAGAGCGCGTGTCAGACGCGGTGAGCCGTTACAGCAATCGCCGCGTGCTGATCGCATCCAATCATGCGGGGCATGTAGCGGCCGTTGAAACAAAAGCGACACCGTTAGGATTTACCATCGTCGATTCGACGCAGCGCGTCACTACTCCATCGTAAAGTCCAATAGGAAGCTCGCCATGCCGGATCGCATCGTCAAGCCGTCCCGACGCACCTTGTTGAAGGGTCTCGTTTCCGGCACGGGACTCGCGCTTACGGGCGCGGGTCTCGCCGATGCCCTCGCGCAAGGCGTCGCGCCCGCCGTCGTCACCGCGGACAGGTTGCGTCCGCAACTGCCCGGCGGCGTGATGAGCGGCGATGTCACGGCGACGAGCGGCATCGTCTGGAGCCGCACGGACCGGCCGGCGCGCATGATCGTCGAGTATTCGACGAGCGAGCGCTTCGATACCTTCCAGCGTCGCATCGGGCCGGCTGCGCTCGACAGCAGCGGCTTCACGGCGCGCGTCGATCTGACCGGCCTGCCGCCTGCCGCCGACGTGTTCTATCGCGTGCGCTTTCAGGATCTCGTCGATGGCAAGGCATATAGCGAGCCGGTGACGGGACGCCTGCGCACGGCATCGCTCGATGCGAACAAGCCGGTCACGTTCGTCTTCTCCGGCGATGAAGCGGGGCAGGGCTGGGGCATCAACGAGCGCTTCGGCGGCTATCGCATCTATGAGGCGATGCGCCGCGAAGCGCCGGACTTCTTCATCCATCAGGGCGACCAGATTTACGCTGACAGCGTGATCGAATCGGAAGTGAAGCTGCCCGACGGTTCCATGTGGACCAACATCGTCACCGAAGGCAAGTCGCATGTCGCGCAGACGCTCGACGATTACCGCGCGGCCTTCGCCTACAACCAGCTCGACAGGAACAAGCGCCGCTTCGCCGCGGAAGTGCCGTTCCTCGTGCAATGGGACGATCACGAAGTGCGCAACAACTGGTATCCGGGCCAGAGAATCGGCGACGCGGAGAAGCGTTATCAGGTGCGCTCGATCAATCTGCTCGAAGCGCGCGCGAAGCAGGCGATGTTCGAATACAACCCGTATCGCATCAATCAGCTCGATCCGGAGCAGGTGTATCGCGGCTTTCAGTTCGGTCCGCTGCTCGACGTGTTCATGCTCGACGAGCGGTCGTATCGCGGCGCGAACTCGCCGAACAGACAGACCCGTCTCGATGCGGATTCGGCGTTTCTCGGCTCGCAGCAGACGGCGTGGCTGAAGGCGTCGTTGAAGGCGTCGCGCGCGACATGGAAGGTGATCGCGAGCGACATGCCGATCTCGCTCGTCGTCCCCGATGCGAACCCCGACGTGCCGAAGGGCACGTTCGAGGCGTGGGCCAACGCCGAAAACGGCGCGCCGCTCGGCCGCGAACTGGAGCTCGCGGAGATCCTGCGCTTCATCAAGCAGGAGGACATCAGGAACGTCGTGTGGATCACGGCCGATGTGCACTACGCACAGGCGACGCATTACGATCCGTCGCGCGCGAAGTTCACCGAGTTCAAGCCGTTCTGGGAATTCGTAGGCGGCCCGATCAACGCGGGCACCTTCGGACCCAACGATCTCGACACGACGTTCGGTCCGGAACTGCGCTACGTGAGCGTGCCGAAGGACAATCCGCAGAACCGCTCGCCCGCGTCGCTGCAACAGTTTTACGGCCGCGCGAAGATCGATCCCGTCAGCCGCGCGATGACGGTCTCGCTGCACGACCTGGACGGCAAGTCGCTCTACGAAGTGAAGCTCGACGTCGAAGCGTGAGCGTAGCTTCGATTTCTATCCGGCGAGCTTCGTCGCCAGTTCGGCGACATGCTTGCCCTGATAGCGCGCGATATCGAGTTCGTTCTGCGTAGGCTGGCGGCTGCCGTCGGCGGATGCCATCGTCGTCGCGCCATAGGGCGTGCCGCCTGAAATCTCGCTCATGTTCGTGAGCCCGGCGCAGGCATACGGCACGCCGACGATCACCATGCCGTGATGCAGCAGCGTGTTATGAAACGACGTGATCGTGGTTTCCTGTCCGCCATGCTGCGAAGCGGTCGATGAAAACACGCTGCCGATCTTGCCGACGAGCGCGCCTTTCACCCACAGCCCGCCGGTCTGGTCGAGAAAGGTGCGCATCTGGCCCGCCATGTTGCCGAAGCGCGTCGGCGTGCCGAAGATGATCGCGTCGTAATCCGCGAGTTCGTCGACGGTGGCGACGCTCGCCTGCTGATCGAGCTTCACGCCGATCTTCGCGGCCTGGTCGGCGGGAATCGTTTCGGGCACGCGTTTGACCGTGACTTCCGCGCCCGCGACGCCGCTTGCACCTTCGGCTATCGCCTGCGCCATCGTTTCGACGTGGCCGTACATCGAATAGTAGAGAACCAGTACCTTCGCCATGATGTGTCCTTGTGTGAGGGTGCATCGGATGGAGACGTGCGGCGCCTTGCGCGCCTTCAAAGATAGCACCGCCGCGCCGGTTCGCAAGGAACTGGCCTGCCCGCGCGAATGCCAGCCGTTCATGGACGAGGGCGCGTTTCTCCGGTCAGAATGTCGATAAATCGAATCGGAGACGCCAACGCCATGAACGGCCACGCCTTGCTCAGCGCCAATCTGCTCCTTGCCTACTCGGCTTATTTCGTCGGCACCGCGAGTCCCGGGCCGAGCAATCTCGCGATCATGTCGATTGCCAGCACGTCGGGCCGGCGCGCGGCATTCGCATTCGCGGCGGGCGTGATGTCCGGCTCGTTCTTCTGGGCGATGCTCGCGGCGCTCGGCCTGTCCGCCGCGCTGACCGCGTACTCGGGCTTTCTCATCGGCGTGAAAATCTGCGGCGGCTTATATCTGCTGTGGCTCGCGTTCAAATCGGGTCGCGCGGCGCTGAAGCCTCCGGTGCGGACTTCATCGGCGGATGCGCAGGGGCAAAGCGTGCGCAGGCTCTACGCACGCGGCGCGCTCTTGCATCTCACCAACCCGAAGGCGATTCTCGTGTGGATGTCGGTGGCGGCGCTCGGCTCGTCGGCGGGGGAAGGGCCGGGACATATGCTCGTGGTCGTCGCGGGCTGTCTGTGCATCGGGGCGTGCGTGTTCGGCGGCTATGCCGCGCTCTTCTCGATGGCCTCCGCAAGGCGCATCTACACGCGCATCCAGCGCGGCCTCGATGCGTGCCTTGCGCTCGTGTTCGGCGCGGCGGGCATTCGCCTGCTGACTTCGCGCGTGTGATGCATGAACCGGCTTGCGCGGGCATCGGCGCATTCGGGTGATTCGGCGTTTGCGTTTTTGATGCGACTGCCGGCGGCGGTGCTCATCGAGCAGGAAAAGCGCGGCTCGCCGTTCTGGGTCGTGACGACCGTGCACGCGTTCTACAACCTCATCGCGCTGTTCGCACTTTCGCAGCTCGTGTAGCGGATTTGCCGCATCTCGTGCGGTTCGGCTTTGCATCTGGACGATCGGCGGCTACGCTCAAACAGACGCCCGATATCACCAGAACGATGCCGACCGACGATTCCTCCCGCAGCGCCCGCACGATCCCGCCCGAAAGCGCCGCGGCCGTGGGCGCGTTCGTCCACATCGTCGGCGATGCATTTGCCGCGCTCGGGCGCGAACTCATTGCGATCAGACCGACGCCTGCCCGCGCGCTCTTCGCCACGCAGGCGATGCTGTCCGTCGGGCTCGCCGTGGCGCTCGCCTATGCGTTCCACCTGAGCAACATCTGGTGGGCGGCGATCAGCGGCTTCGCGGTGATGCAGTCGAAGTTCTCCGCGTGCGCGCAGCGCGGCGTGCAGCGCGTGGTCGGCACGGTCGCGGGCGCGATCATCGGCGCGGTGGCGGGCGCGATGATCGGCGACGTGCCCTGGATCTTCGTGCCGTTTCTCGGCGTGATCGTGGGTGTGTCGGTGTATCGCGCGCTCGTGTCCGATGCGGGTTACGCGTGGGTGCTGGGCGCGGTGACGGCGTTGATGGTGACGTTCGAGGCGCATCGGCTCGTCTCCGCGGCGGCGACGGCGTCGTTCGCGCTGTTGCGCGTCGCGGAAGTGGTGGTCGGGACGGTGGCGTGCGTGGCCGTGTCGGCGCTCTTTCATGCGGGCGTTCAGCACTATCGCAAGTCGCGCGGCGCGCCGCCGGTGCCACGCGCGCAGGCGGCATCCACGGTCGATCGCGTCGATGGCGTCAACGCGCAGGCCGTCACCGTGATTCCCTCCGATGCGGCGCAGGCCGTGCAGGCGCTCGATGCGACGCACATCGCGCGCGCGGAGCAGATCGCGCTCGCGATGCGCAAGCGCCTCGCGTGGCAGAGCGCGTGGTCGGTGATGATCCTGGCGGCGCTCGCGTACACATGGAACCTGTCCGGCTTCGCGCAGGCGATGGTGACGGCGGTCGCCGTGCTGATTCTGCCCGCATCGGCGCTCGGCAAGCCGACGCACAAGCCGATCGCCGAGCGCATGATCCAGCGCTTCATCGGCTGCCTGCTGGCGGGTGCGGTGAGTCTCGCGCTTCTGCCGTTACTGGGCGATAACGCGTTCGCCTGCATGGCGGCGCTGTGCGCGGGCGTGTGGATCGGCTGTCACGTGCAGACGGGCACGCAAGGCGCGAGCTATGTCGGGCGGCAGTTCAGCATCGCGTTCATCATGGTGTTCGTGCAGGACCATCACTGGTCGTCTGACCCGATGCCGGCGCTGATGCGGCTCGTGGGGATTCTGGGCGGGATCGTGGTGTTGTCGGGCGTGATGGCGCTGGGCGCGGCGTGGGCCGCGAGACGGACATCGCACGTCGCGATGCGGTGAACGAACGTCACCGCATCGCGCGATGACTCAAGCCTCTTCCGCCCAGGCCTGATTCTCCCGCGCCATCAACGCACTCGACGCCGCCGGTCCGAACGTCCCCGCCGTGTACCCGCGCGGCCGGTCGCCCAGCTCCTTCCAGCCGTTGAGAATCGGCTCGACCCACGTCCACGCCGCTTCCAGTTCATCGCGACGCATGAAGTGCGTGAGCCTGCCGCGAATCACGTCGATCAACAAACGCTCGTAGGCCTCGGCGCGGCGTTGCGTCATGGCCTGTTGCAGATCGAGATTGAGCGTGACCGGCTGCATGTGCATGCCGCTGCCCGGCTCCTTCGCCATCATCTGCAACTGGATCGACTCTTCCGGCTGCAACGTGATCGTCAGCCGGTTGCCGTAGTGACGCGGACCATCCGGAATGATCGAGAACGGCAGATCCGCGAAATCGATGACGATCTCCGAGCGGCGATTCTGCATGCGCTTACCGGTGCGCAGGAAGAACGGCACATTCGCCCAGCGCCAGTTGTTGATATGCGCGCGCACGGCGACGAACGTTTCCGCGCGGCTGTCAGGAGGCACGTTCTGCTCTTCGAGATAACCCTTCACCGCCTCGCCGCCCACCGCGCCCGCCGTGTACTGACCGCGCACGGTGTCGCGGGCGGTATCGGCGACGGTCATCGGGCGCAGCGATTTCAGCACCTTCAGCTTTTCGTCGCGCACGGCGTCCGGATCGAGGGATACCGGCGGCTCCATCGCGACGATGCACAGCAGTTGCAGCAAGTGGTTCTGCACCATGTCGCGCAACGCGCCGGTGTGATCGTAGAAGCCCGCGCGGCTGCCCACGCCGACCGTCTCCGACACCGTGATCTGCACGCTCTTGATGTACGGCGCCTGCCACAGCGGCCCGAAGATCGCATTGCCGAAGCGCAGCACCATCAGGTTCTGCACGGTTTCCTTGCCGAGGTAATGGTCGATGCGATAGATCTGCTCTTCCTTGAAATGCTTGCCGACGGCGTCGTTGATCGCGCGCGCGGAGGCGAGATCGTGGCCGAGCGGCTTTTCCAGCACGACACGCGCGTGGTCGTCGAGAATGCCGGCGTTGTCGAGGTTCTCGCAGATGGTGACGAAAAGCTCCGGCGACGTCGACAGATAAAGCACGCGCTGCGAGCCGGGACGCACGGCTTGCGCGAGACGCTGGAAGTCGCCGGGATTCTCGACGTCGACGCGCACGTAGTCGAAGAGCGCGAGAAATTTGTCCCACGACTGCGCGTCGAACGCTTTCGCGTCGATGAACGGACGCGCCTGTTCTTCCATGAAATTCTTGAGGTAATCCTCGCGCGCCCAGTCCTTGCGGCCGATCGCGAGAATGCGCGTGTCGGCGGGCAGGTTGCAGTGCATGTGCGCCATGTAGAGCGCGGGCAGCAGCTTGCGCGCCGCCAGGTCTCCGCCGCCGCCGAAGATGATCATGTCGAGCGGGCGTTCATTCGAGGGAGCAGTTGGATTCGTCATGGTGCGTGAGCCGGTAAAGGTTCAGAAAAGCCGAAAGCGCGCCGATCGGTGCGATCGTTCGAGACAGCTATGTTGCATGTTTTGCCGCTACTTTGCACGGCAGTCGTGCTAACGCCCGTTCGATTCGCCGGACGATGGACGAAATGTCACTCGCGGCGCGTATGTTTAGCGCGCTTCAGCGCAACGAGTCGTCCGCGCGCAGCGTCGACACGGCGAGATCGAGGAACGCGCGCACCTTCTGCGTGACATGGCGTCCTTCGCGATGCACGAGATGAATAGGCAAGGGCGGCGGTTCGAATTCGGGCAGCACGATCACGAGACGCCCTTCGCTGACATCCTGCGCGACCTGATACGACATGAGCCGCGCGATGCCGAAATCCGCGATCGCGGCGGCGATCGCGGAATCGTTGGTGGTCGTCGAGATGCGCGGATGAGCGCGCACGAGAAACTGTCGCTCGCCGTCCTGAAGGCGCCATTCCGGCGACGACGACGAGCCCGTCGACGCGATGATCACATGCTCCGCGAGATCGTCGGGATGACGCGGCGTGCCGTGCGCTTCGAGATAAGCGGGCGACGCGCACAGCACGCGCCGCACGCGTCCGACGTTGATCGCCTGCAGCGAGGAATCCGGCAATTGCGCGATGCGCACCGCCACGTCGATGCCCTCATCGACGAGATTCACCACGCGGTCGACGAACCAGCAGCTCGCGTCGGCCTCGGGATAACGGCGCAGATAGTCGAGCACGACCGGCGTGACGTGCAGCCGGCCGAACATGACCGGCGCGGTGATCGAGAGCAGGCCGCGCGGCGACGAATGCGTGCCCGTCGCGGAAAGCTCGGCGGTATCGATCTCGCCGAGAATGCGCCGGCAGTCCTCGAAATAGCCGCTGCCGGCGTCGGTGAGACGCACGACGCGCGTCGTGCGCGTGAGCAGGCGCACGCCGAGATGCTCTTCGAGCTCCGTCACGACGCGGCTCACGACCGACGGCGAGACATCGAGCTTGCGCGCCGCCGATGCGAAGCCGCCGGTTTCGACCACCGTGACGAAGGTCGTCATTGCCTGTATACGGTCCATGGGAGAGCCCGAGGCATGCAAGCATGAAGGATGCCGTGCATTCTCGGGGATATATGCGCGGGGCACAATCCACGACCGCTTCACACAGGAATCAAAGATCGAGTTCCAGCTTGCCGCCGCCGTCCGCGGCGGGCACTGCGCAACAGATCAGCGCTTCGTCATCGCCGACATGGAAAGCCGGCTCGCTTTCATACGACACCGCGCCCTGCGCGATGCGCGTCCTGCACGTGCCGCACGTGCCGCCCCGGCAGTTGAACTCGGGCGAAAGCCCGCTCGCTTCCGCGAGTTCCAGCAAGGTGCCGCTGCCGGGTTTCCATTGCGCGCTCGCGCCCGACTTCAGGAATTCGATCTTCACCGGCTCGGTCGCGGCGGGGCGCATCGGCTTCACGTCGGCGCCCCGATCGGCCGTGCGCTTCAGCGCCGAAGGACCGAACGCCTCCGCGTGAATGCGTCCGTCGGAGACGTTGAGCGCGCGCAGGCCGTCGTAGATCGACTGCATGAACGTGCCCGGACCGCACAGATAGAAGTCGTAGTCGTTGAAGGGCAGGCGGCTCGTCAGCAGATCGATGTCGATGCGCCCCGATGCATCGTAATCGCGCCCGAGCCGCGCGCCGTTCGTATCGCTCAGCACGCGGATCACGTTCACCGCGCCGCCCGCGCTTTGCTCGAGCGCATCGATTTCCTGCGCGAACGCGCGGCTCGCGAGCGAATGCGACGACACGATCATCCACACCGGACGAACGCGGCGCTTTCTCAGGCCGTCATAGACCACGTGCCGGAGCATCGCGAGCATCGGCGTGATGCCGACGCCCGCCGCCATCAGCACGGCCGGGCGACGCTCCAGCGCATCGATCGTGAAGTCGCCGGCGGGCGCGCGCGCTTCGATCACGTCGCCCACTCTCAACGTGTCATGCAGATGCGCCGATACGCGCCCGTCGCGCTTCACGCTGATGCGATACAGCCCGTCCGATGGCGCGACCGACAGCGTGTACGTGCGAATCACCGGTTTCGCATCGCCCGGCAGCGTGACGCGGATCGGCAGATGCTGGCCGGCCTTGTGAGGGACGATGCCCGCGCCATCGGCCGGTTCGAGATGGAAGGAACGGATCGCATCGCTTTCATCGACGATCTTGCTCACGCGGAACGTCCGCCATACGTTCGCGAGCGCGGCCGCCTTGAGGCGCTCGGCCACCTGATCCCAGTCGCCGGTCATCAGCGAATTGGGCGACGCGCCCTCGCTGCGCGCCTTCCACCGCAACGGCAGCGCGCCCGCGCGATACACGATGCGGCGCGGCGTGAAGCGCCACAGCCGTTCCGCGCCCTGGAACGCGGCGGTTTCCCGGGAATCGAGCAGCACTTCGGCGTCGCCGGCGAGTTGCAGGACGTCGCCGGTGTCGAAGTCAGCGAACACGAGTCCCGCGCGGCCGTTCACGAGGATATTGCCGAGCGTATTGAAGAAGAGATTGCCCGCGAAATCCGGGATCGTGAGCGTGCCGTCGTCCGCGAGGCGCACGAAGCCCGGCTTGCCGCCGCGATGCGACACGTCCACTTGCCGATGCCCGTCCTCGCGATCGAAATACGACGCGACGAAGAACGTGTCCGCGCCCGTGATCATCGCCTTTGCGCGCGGCGAAAGCGCGTCGAGCATGACCGGCTGCACGGACGAAGACACGGCCGGATCGCGCACGAATTCGAAGTCGCGCAACTGGATGTATTGCGGGCAATTGCCGTAACTCTGCTCGACGGCCACGTCGAATGCGACGTTCGCGCCATCGCGACGAATCACGCCGTTCATGCGGTTGCGGCGGCGCGTGTGCATCTCGATGCCGAGCAGGCCGATCGACGCGCCGTCGTTCATGCCGGCATCGGCGGGATCGAGCGGATCGCGCGCGCGGCTCATCGACAGGGTTTTCGAATCGGGCGTGCGCATGAAGCCGGGACGCCCGGCGAGCAGCGTCGCCCACGGATCGCCGTGTTCATCGACCGCGCCCGCCACGATGAACGGCAACTGCGCGAAGAACTGGCGATGCTGATCCGGCATGTGATCGCGCACGACGCGCCGCCCGACGCTGTCCATGCGCTCATCGACGCCGAAGGCCTTCTGGATGGCGATTTCACCGGGATGCCACGGAGAGGGCGTGGCGACTCTTGGAACATCGGCGAGCGCGGAAGCGGACATGATCGTATGCCTCTTCGATTCAGGCGCGGCGGCGGAAGCCGCCGCGCTTACTTTACGCCGCGAGACCCGCGGCTGTCTTTTGGAACGGCACGAAACCGGGCAGCGCTTCGACGCGCGCGAGCCACGCGTTCACGTTCGCGTAGCCGGAGATATCGACGTTGCCTTCGGGGGCGCTCGAGATATAGCTGTAGAGCGCGATATCCGCGATGGTCGGATGCGCAGCGCCGGTATCCGCGATCCACTCGCGCTGCGCCAGTTCCGCATCGATCACCTTGAGCACGCCGTGCGCGCGGGCGATGACTTCCTCCGCGTTGAATTTCGCGCCGAACACGGTGATGAGACGAGCAGCGCCGGGCCCGAACGCGATCTGACCGGCCGCGACCGAGAGCCAGCGCTGCACGGCGGCGGCTTGCGCGGGGGTGTCGGGCAGCCATTTCGTGGCGCCGGCTTTCTTCGCGAGATAGACGAGGATCGCGTTCGAATCGGCGATGACTGCTTCACCGTCGATGAGCACGGGAATCTGGCCGAAGCGATTCAGCTTGAGGTACTCCGGCGTCTTGTGCGCGGCGGCCGCGAGATCGACGAATTCTGCTTCGTGATCGATTCCGAGCAGATTCAGAAAGAGACGCGCGCGGTGCGCATGCCCGGACAGCGGATGGTAGTAGATCTTCACGGCAGATTCCCTGATTCGGTTGGCGGCCGGGAGAAGTCCCGTCCTGTGAATCAAGTATCGGTTTTTGCCGTGAGAAGGAGAATAGCGGCGGAATTCAAATCACCATTCTCGAAACGAGAATGGTGATCGCGAGTTTCGTTGCTTCGCTCACGCGATATCTATTCGCCGCGCGGCACGTTCGCCTTGTTGCCCGCGAGCGGTGAGCCGTAGCCGCCGCTGTTGGCATTGTTCGGAAGACCGTTGACGAGCTGCGCGCGCGGATCGCTCGGATTGAGATTGAGCTCGCCCGCCTGCGCGTTGCCGTGCGTCGGATATTGACTGCCGAGCGGCGCGTTCGGCATGAGCTTCGTGCTGTTCTGCGGCGCGTTCATGTCGGTTTCGACGCTGGGATGCAACTGCGCGAAAGCCGATGTGGCGGCAAAGGCGGATGCGAAAACGAATGCGGCACAAGTCACTTTCATGGTCGACTCCCTGCAAAGTCTGATTCAGTGTAGTCCGCGCGCGGGAAGAAACGCGGCATCACCCTTTCGCCGACCAGTCCAGCCTTTGTTCTTTCGCGATGCCTACTTCCGGTGCTTCTTGAGCTTGGCCCGGCGCCTGGGTCTTTCGTCGATGATGCGCGCGCGATGCTTGTCCTTCATCTTCTTCCATTGCCTGCATTCGTCCTTCGTGCGCAGACAGCCGATACAGAGACCGGTCTTCTCGTCGAACTTGCAGATGCTGATGCAGGGTGAATCGACTGCCATGATGTCCTTTTCCAAGAGCGGCGGTGAAAAAGCCAATGTCGCACGCGCGCGGTTCGCGCATCCAACTGATTGTTTCGATCATGCCGATAGAGCACGGCGCGGACCCGCTTCGTTCCCGTATCGCCTCACCGTTGAACCGATTGCAGTAGAATTCGGCTCCCGAATAGACTCACCTCAATGGCGACGGGCGCTGTCGCGACGGCATGCGCCTTGCTTGACCGTTGCTTGCTCCGCACAGTCGTGCGCCGCCGGACTTCCTATAGAAAGCGAGCCATTCCCCATGCCGCAAGCACCCGGGCCGCGCCGGCCACCCGCGAAGATCCTGCCGCCCGAAGCGCCCGGCGTGCGCGCGCTGGCGTCGCTGGTGACGGGCGTCATCATCATTTGCGCGCTGTACTTCGGCCGCGCGGTGATGATTCCGATCATCCTCGCGATTCTGCTGAGCTTTCTGCTCGCGCCTTTCGTCGATTTGCTGCGGCGGCTGCGCCTGGGTCAGGTGCCGTCGGTGATCGTCGCGGTGTTGATCGCGCTATCCGTGCTGACCGCGGTCGGCGCGTTGATCGGCGCACAGGTCGCGCAGCTCGCGGGCGATCTGCCGAAGTATCAGGTCGCGGTCGAGCGCAAGATCGATTCCGTGCAGCGCGTGACGGTGGGCCGTGCCGACGAGTTTCTCGGCCGCGCGTCGCGTGCGTTGAAGCGGCTTTCGCCCGCGGCGCGCGAGCAGGAGCAGAAGAAGGAGGACAACCCGACCTCGTCGCCGATCGATCAGCCGATGCCCGTCGAAGTCCACGAGCCCACGCCGACGCCGCTGGAACTGGCGCAGCGCTTTCTGTCGCCCATCATCAGTCCGCTGGAAACCACGGGCATCGTGCTGGTCGTCGCGGTGTTCATCCTCTTGCAGCGCGAAGATCTGCGCGACCGCCTGATACGGCTTTTCGGCTCGCGCGATCTGCATCGCGCCACTACCGCGATGGACGAGGCCGCCCGGCGTCTGTCGCGCTACTTCCTCGCGCAGCTCGGCATCAATGCGAGCGTGGGCATCATCATCGCGATCGGGCTGGCGATCATCGGCGTGCCGGGCGCGCTTCTGTTCGGCGTGATGACCGCGCTGCTGCGCTTTGTGCCCTACGTCGGCACGTGGATCGCGGCGATCGTCGCGGTCGTGTTCGCCGCGGCGGTCGGTCCGGGCTGGGCGATGCTCGTGTGGACCGTCATCCTCTTCGGCGTCACCGATATCCTCGCGGGTCAGGTCGTCGAGCCGCTGCTTTACGGACACAGCACGGGGCTTTCGCCGTTCGCCGTGATCGTCGCGGCGATCTTCTGGAGCTGGATCTGGGGGCCGATCGGCCTCGTGCTCTCGACGCCGCTTACCTTGTGCCTCGTGATTCTGGGCCGTCACGTCGATCGCCTCGAGTTTCTCGACGTGCTGTTCGGCGACCGGCCCGCGCTCACGCCCGCCGAGAATTTCTATCAGCGCCTGCTCGCGAACGATCCCGACGAAGCGCTCGTGCAGGCCGAGACGCTGCTCAAGGAGCGTTCGCTGATCGCGTATTACGACGAAGTCGCGCTGGAAGGCCTGCGCTACGCCCACAACGACGTGCTGCGCGGCGTCGTGACGGCGGAACAGTTGAGGCGCATCAACGAATCCGCGCTCGACATCATCGAAGGACTGGAAGACGCCGACGATATCGCCGTGACCATCGAGCGCAAGGAAGGTCCGCCCGCGAGCCTCGATTCGCCCGACGACGCGCCGAACGTGGCGCACGAGACACCACCCGCGCGCTTCGACGCGCAGAAGGAAGGCCACACGGCGTCGGTGCTGTGCATCGCGGGGAGAAGCGAACTCGACGATCTCGCCGCGACCATCGCCGTGCAGCTTTTTCGCAAGCACGGTCTGTACGCGGATCTGGCGGGCTACGAGCGTTTCTCGCGTGGGCGCTTCGGCGAAGTGGATCTCGCGGGCGTGACGATCATTTGCGTGGTGTCGTTCGATGCGGCCGAGTCGCCGCCGTATCTGCGCAACCTGCTGCGACGCCTGCATCAGCGGGCGTCATCGGCCGAGCTGATTGTCGGGCTCGTGTTTCCCGAAAGCCCGCTGCAAGGCGAAGTGCTCGTGCGCACGAGCTCGGCGGCGGTGTCGTTCAGGGAGCTGGTCGAGGCATGCGTGGCGGCCGCCCGCCGCCAGTCCGGCGACGGCGTGCCGTGGGCAGGACTCAGCGACACGACCGGCGAGGCCGCGCTGAGCGGCCCGAGCGAGGACGTGCCGGAATTGCGTAATGCCTGACCGTGACGGCGCGCCTAGCGGTTGCCGTCGAACAGATCGTTGAGCATGGTGTCGAAGGCGGCTTGCGCGTCTTCGAGCTCCTGAAGCGCGGCATCGAAAGTCTGCAGCGCCATCTGCGACGGACGGGCGTCGCCTTCGGGCGGAAAGTGCTTTTGCAGCGACAGGAAAGCGGACTGAACCTGACGCGTCGCGTTGACGATACGTTCCATCGCTCGCGCTTCTTCCGCGCGATTGTTCTCAGCGGTCATCGGACACACTCCTCGTTGGCAATGTCCCGATAGTACCAAGCGATGCGCTTTTCGACGCTGCCCGATCTCAAGCTTTCGCGACCGTGAACAGTCGCACGGCTTCGTCGAGCACCACGGCGCGTTCCGCGAGACGTTGCGCGGTGGCCGCCGCCTGTTCGACGAGCGCGGCGTTCTGCTGGGTCGAATCGTCGAGATGCGCGACCGCCTGATTCACCTGCGCGATGCCCTCGGCCTGCTCGCTGCTCGCCTTCGCGACTTCCATGATGATCGTCGATACGCGGTTGACCGCTTCGTCGATGGCGCGCATCTGGCTCGTCGTGCGTGTGACGAGGCTCGTGCCTTCCTCGATCTGCGCGACGCTCGTCGCCACCACGCCTTCGATTTCCTTCGCCGATGCCGCGCAGCGCTGCGCCAGATTGCGCACTTCGGTGGCGACGACCGCGAACGAGCGGCCCGCCTCGCCCGCGCGCGCCGCCTCGACGGCCGCGTTCAACGCGAGGATATTGGTCTGGAACGCGATGCCGTCGATGACGTCGGTGATGTCAGCGATGCGCCGCGAGGCCGCCGTGATGCCCGCCATCGTCTGCTCGACCTGACTCGCGATGCGTCCGCCGTCGTCCGCCGCGGCCTGCGCTTCCTTGACGAGTTCGAGGGCGCGCACGGTGGCGTCGGCGTTGCCTTGCACGGTGGTGGTGAGTTGATCCATCGTCGCGGCGGTCTGTTCGAGCGACGCCGCCTGCATTTCCGTGCGACGCGAAAGGTCCGTGTTGCCGCTGGAAATCTCGTTGGCGGCGTCGAGCATGCCGCCGATCTGGCCGCGCACGTCGAAGACGATCGCCGCGAGATTCGCCTTCAGCTGGCCGAGCGCGCGCTGCACGTCGCCGAGATCGTCGTGGCGCGCATCGGGCATGTCGGCGGTCAGATCGCCTGCTGCCATGCGCGCGGCGAAGCCGGACATCGTGCGCACGGGGGCATCGACCTGACGCGACAGCGCGAGCCAGCCCGCGAAGCTCGCCACCGAACCCACGCCCAGCGCGATCCAGAAGGGCAGTGGCGGCGCGCCGCCCCAGCCGGCCAGCGCCGCGATCGACGTGGCGACGGGTACGGCGGCGCACGCGGTGCCCAGACGCGCGCTGACGGGCATGTTCGCGATCGCCGCGAGCTTGCCGGCGATGCCGTGCTTCACGAGCGCGCCGCGCACGAGCCTGTGCGACGCGTTGCCGGCTTTCATTTGCGCATAGAGCGCGGTGGCGTCGCGCACTTCCTCGCGCGTCGGCTTCACGCGCACGGAGAGATAACCGACGACCTTGCCGTGCTCCATCACCGGCGTGACGTTGGCGCGCACCCAATAGTGATCGCCGTTCTTGCGGCGATTCTTGACGAGCGCGGTCCACGAGCGGCCGGCGCGGACGGTCGCCCAGAGATCGGCGAAGGCTTCGCGCGGCATGTCGGGATGACGGATGATGTTGTGCGGCTGGCCGATCAGCTCCTCGCGCGAGAAGCCGGACACCGACACGAACGCCGGATTGCAGTACTGGATGTTGCCGGAGAGATCGGTGGCGGAGACGAGCATCTCCGAGGCGGGAAATTCGAACGCTTGCTGGGTGACGGGCTGATTGTTGCGCATGATGTCCTTGCTTCTTCCGATTCACGCGCCGCCTTCGGGAGGCGGCGCGCGTCTGATTACAAGGACATAACGGCTAAAGGCCCCACGTTCTTTAGGGGATTCCGAGTAAAACGCTCAAGTGTGGCGGAATGATGCCGATAGGCGTGCCGATTATGTGAGCGTATGACGGTTCAAAATCTCGTCCACTTGAACACGCGCTGTGGGATCTTGCTGCAGTAACGCTTCGGTCCAGTGGAGGATTTCCTGTTTGGACATCGAGGGATGACCGAAAGCGACGAGATCGGAAGACCGATCGACGACAAGGAGCGACTCGATGTACTGCGTCACGAACACACAGTCTGTCCAGTCCGGCAACACGCGCTCGCAGAGCGCGCTGTATGCGAGACGATCCAGATAGGCTTCGTTGAAGATGTGCCGATTCGTTTTGACAAAAATCACTTCGAATGGATGCGCGCTTCTGCCCAAATAGCTGAACTTGCAGCTTGGATCTCCCTGTGACTCACGGGCATCTGCCGAATTGAAACCGCTATGGGCCTTCCGATAATCAATCCGATTGTATTCCGGTAGTATTGCCGCGATATTCCAGTTGCGTTTCAGAATAAGTTGCGACAGGAGCAGCTCATATCGCACGATGACTTGCTCCTTGGTCAGCGTCGCGTTATTCGCATAAAAGCCCACATCCCGCAGGTACCCCAGACTCCTCCTCGGCAAGACGTAAGCCATGGTTTGAACGTGAGAAAAAGGTTCGCAGCCTCCGAAATTCGCCTTGTAATACGATGAGTAGGGCGATGCCGGCGATAGAATATTGATGGTGGATCCGACCAGCCCGATATCGTCGGTCAGTTTCGTGTTGAAGATGCTTTTCCAGTCGCGGCTTTCGTACGGCGGCAGAAATGGACCACGAACGGACGAATTGACGAAATAGACGAATTCGTAATTTAGCGCATCGTTGCCGAGGGCGTTGATCGCGGCGCAATAGCCGCCGAAATCGTTATTGATGTTCTCGGTGAAGAGGTAACGGATATTCTTTCGTTCCGGTAGATCGATCGTGTGCTGTCCGGCGATGACGACGAGATAATCGCAATCCTCCGAATAACCGAACAGAAGAAAATGCGCCAGGTTATGAATGTAGGATTGATCTTTCTCGAAGAAATGATAAACGACGAGAGCGTCCGTGCGGCGGATATCACATTTGCCCGGAGCCATAATACGCATGGGGGACCATTCCATAAAATCGATCTTTCAGAGAGCCGTGCATATTATATGAACTCGTCGAAAGCAGGATCGGAAATAGCCGGTCAAATTCCGTGATTTATTGTCTCATCGTAATTCGCGCGCCGCTCGAACCGGGCGGCGCGCGGAGCGCTTACTGCGCGCTCCATCCCCCATCGATCTGCAGCGCCGAGCCGCGCATCTCGCTTGCGGCGTCGGAGCAGAGGAACACGGTCATGTCGCCGATCTGCTGCGCGGTCACGAACTGCGCCGACGGCTGCTTGTCGCCGAGCAGCTTCGCGCGGGCCGCATCGGGCGTGAGCGAGTCGCGGGCGGCGAGATCGTCGATTTGCTTCTGCACGAGCGGCGTGAGCACGAAGCCGGGGCAGATTGCGTTGACGGTGACGCCGGTGCGGGCGTTTTCGAGCGCGGCGACTTTCGTCAGTCCGAGAATGCCGTGCTTGGCGGCGACATAGGCGGACTTGCCTGCCGAGCCGACGAGCCCATGCACCGACGCGATGTTGATCACGCGGCCCCAGTTGCGCGCGCGCATTTGCGGGAGCGCGACGCGCATCGTGTGGAACGCCGAGCTCAGATTGATGGCGATGATCGCGTCCCAGCGGTCGGTCGGGAATTCGTCGATGGTCGCGACGTGCTGGATGCCGGCATTGTTCACGAGGACATCGACGGCGCCGAAGGTTTCGTTCGCGAACGCGATCATCGCTTCGATTTCATCGGGCTTTGTCATGTCGGCCGGATGATGCACGGCTTTCACGCCGGTCGCTTCGATTTGCTTCAGGGCGCCGTCGATATCGCCGAAGCCGTTGAGCACGAGGTTCGCGCCGGCTTGCGCGAGCGCCGTGGCGATGGCGAGGCCGATGCCGCTCGTCGAGCCGGTGACGAGAGCCGTTTTGCCAGCGAGCGATTTGTTCGATGCGGTTTGAGTCATACGAGGGTTGTTTTCCTTCGGGTTTGATTGGGTGCTGGGTGCTTGTGGAGTTTGGAGCGGCCGTTGCTTCTGAGTAAATTGGGGTTTTCGGGCGATTGATTTGGTTTTTGGTGGGTGTCCCGTATTCGCGTCGGTCTATTAGCACTGCCCCTCCCCGGGGCGGGGGTCACTTTCTTTGCTGCTGCAAAGAAAGTAACCAAAGAAAGCAGCTCGTTCAGGCCCGCGGTCACACGCAGTTTGGCCATGCTTGCCAGCCGTCGGTGGCACTCGCCTAAGTGTCGCCCTCAAAGGCCCTATCGGGCTTGGCTCGCGCACGGTCTGTCACATCGTACCGCTTGCTTCCCTGGTTCAGCACCAAATAGCTCCGGCCCGCTTCGCGGCCGATGGGTCAATCGGGTCTGCGCGTGCTTCTTTGCTGATGCCTCTCCCATAGATGGTTTCCCTCGCATACCCAACGGCAGCGCGTAGCGCTGTGCCGAAGCTGTTTGGTGCTGAACCAGCGCGCTATAACTTATAGCGCGTCAGACCGTGCGCGAGCCAAGCCCGACTGGGTCTTCGAGGGCGACACTTAGGCGAGGTCCACGTGCGGCTGGCAAGCATGGCCAACGTGCGTGTGACTGCGGGCGGTGAGAAGCTGCTTTCTTTGGTTACTTTCTTTGCAGCAGCAAAGAAAGTGACCCCCGCCCCGGGGAGGGGCAGAGCCAATAGACCGACACGAAAACAGGATTCCATCGAAACCCAAGCAACCACGAACAGAAATTCAGCGTCATACTTGACGCATGAAGGCCGATTATCTCCGCACAGCGCTTTCCTTCCGCCTCGCGCGCCCCGCCGACGCCGCGGAGATCGCGCGCATCCACGTCAAGGCCTGGCAGGCCGCCTATCGTTCCATTTTTCCCGCCGAATTTCTCGATTCCCTTTCCGTCGCAAAACGGCGAGCGCTATGGACCGATCTTATCGCCCGCGGCACGCCCCGCGTGATGCTCGCCGAACGCGACGACGTGATGCTGGGCTGGATAGCATGGGGACCATCACGCGACCACGACAAAGGCAAAACGGACGCCGAAATCGAAGCCGTCTATATCGATCCGGCGCATTGGCGCAAGGGCGCGGGCAGGATGTTGATCGACGAAGCAATCAACGCCGCGGCGAGCGAAGGTTATCGGGAAATGACGCTCTGGGCGCTCGAAGAAAACGCGCACGGCCTGCGCTTTTATAAAGCGCTCGGCTTCGCACTGGACGGCGTGTTCCGGACGGAAAGAGTCGGCGGCTGCGAAGTCTGCGAAACGCGCCTTCACATGTCGATCTGAACGCTCACGCCACCATCGCAGGGACGGCAGATAGCGAAGGCAGTTGCTTGCGCCGTTCGCGCGTCGGCGCCGTGCCGAAAGCATCGCGATAGCTTTTCGAAAAATGACACGCCGACTGAAAGCCGCACGCCATCGTGATATGCATGATCGACATGTCGGTCTGCAGCAGCAATTCACGCGCGCGCCGCAAACGCAATGTCAGGTAGTAATGCGTCGGCGTCATGCCGAGATGCTCGCGAAATAGCCGCTGCAATTGCCGTTGCGACATCCTCGCGAGCCGCGCCAGTTCTTCGCGCGATAAAGGCTCTTCGATATTGTTCTCCATCAGCGAGATCACTTCGAAGAGCGACTTGTTCGCCGATCCCAGCCGCGCCACCAAAGGCATGCGCTGCTGCGCGCTCGTATCCCGCACATGCTCGACGATGAACTGCTCGGCAATCTGCGTGACCCGCGCCGTGCCGACACGCGCAGCGATCAGATTGAGCATCATGTCGAGCGGCGCGACGCCGCCCGTGCACGTCACTCGATCGCGGTCGATCACGAACAGCTCCTTGAGAAAGCGCGTGTCGGGAAACTCTTCCTTGAGCGCCGACATGTTCTCCCAGTGGATCGCGCACGCGTAGCCTGCGAGCAAGCCCGCGCGCACCAGCGCAAAGGTGCCGGTGCAGAGCGAGCCGAGCACGCTGCCCGTGCGCGCGAAGCGGCGCAAGGCCGAAAGATGCGCGGGCGTCGTCGCGCGCTGCACGTCGATGCCGCCGACCACGAACACGATGTCGGGCTGCCCCACGCAATCCACCGGACCGGTATCGACGGAGAGTCCGTTGCTCGCCGTCACGGGGCCGCCTTCGGGACTCACGATCGACCACCGATAGAGCGGCTGCCCCGTCAGATAGTTCGCCATGCGCAGGACTTCGATCGCATTGGTGAAAGCGATCATCGTGAAGTTGGGAAGCGGCATGAACGCGAAGTGTGACAGCGACGCCGTGCGATCGGAGGACATGTGAGAACTGATTCCTTGGAATCTATTTGTTGGCGCCGTCAGTGCGGCGCTTCGCCACTTTTTTAATTTTGGTTGTTAGTGCAACTACCATGCCATCAGGCTAAACCCTGAGCAATGTATGGCGCAGCGCATGCTTCGCTGCGGGCGCGCACCGCCGCGGGGCCAAGCGCCGCAAGCCGCGCACTGCGATAGCGCACGATCGTTCCGACGCAGTGCAGCAAATCACCTAGGTAAATGCGCTACACCGAATCGCAATTCGCCACTTGTCGAAAACAGACGCCGATGTCGGAAAAGGTAAAGAACACGTCTAAATTCATAAATTGACCGGCAGGCCAAGAGTCAAGAATAGACGCAACGACGAAGGCATCGATCAGGCGCTGCAAAGCCCGTCAGACCTGCGTCTTTCCCCCTCTACCCGGCAACGCGGAGCACACCCAGTTGAGCACCCTCCACAACGACAGCATCATCATCGACGGACTGAACATTTCGAAGTTCGAGCGCTCCGTGTTCGAGGATATGAGGAAGGGCGGCGTCACCGCCGTGAACTGCACCGTGTCGGTGTGGGAAGACTTTCAGAAGACCATCGACAACATCGCGGAAATGAAGCAGCAGATCCGCGAGTACAGCGAGATTCTCACGCTCGTGCGCACGACCGACGACATCCTGCGCGCGAAGAAAGAGAACAAGACCGGCATCATCTTCGGCTTTCAGAACTCGTATGCCTTCGAGGACAACCTTGGTTATATCGAAGTATTCAAGGAACTCGGCGTCAACGTGGTCCAGCTTTGCTACAACACGCAGAACCTCGTCGGCACGGGTTGCTATGAGCCGGACGGCGGCTTGTCGGGTTATGGCAAGGAAGTGATTCATGAGATGAATCGCGTGGGCATCATGGTGGATCTCTCGCACGTCGGCGCGAAGACTTCTTCCGATGCGATCGCCTGCTCGAAGAAGCCCGTCACGTACTCGCACTGCTGCCCGTCGGGGCTCAAGGATCATCCGCGCAACAAGACCGACGAGCAGTTGAGAGAGATTGCCGATGCGAACGGCTTCGTCGGCGTGACGATGTTCTCGCCGTTCCTCAAGAAAGGCCCGGACGCGACCGTCGAGGATTATCTCGAAGCGATCGAATACACGATCGATGTGATCGGCGAAGACAAGGTCGGCATCGGCACCGATTTCACGCAAGGCTACAGCACCGAGTTCTTCGACTGGATCACGCACGACAAGGGCCGCTATCGCCGCCTGACGAACTTCGGCAAGGTCGTGAATCCGGAAGGCATCCGCACGATCGGCGAATTCCCGAATCTCACCGCCGCGATGGAAAAGGCGGGCTGGAGCGAGTCCCGCATCAAGAAAGTGATGGGCGAGAACTGGATGCGCTTCTTCGGCGAAGTCTGGAACGTCTGATCACTCACGACAAATACAAAGGAACCCTGCGATGCAACCTCAATTGCCTATCGACGTCGATGCGCAAACCGGCGTCTGGACCACCGACGCGCTGCCGATGCTCTACGTGCCGCGCCATTTCTTCACGAACAATCATGTCGCCGTCGAGGAAGCGCTCGGCCGCGAAGCGTATGCCGAGATTCTCTACAAGGCCGGCTACAAGTCCGCGTATCACTGGTGCGATAAAGAAGCGGAAAAGCACGGCATCAGCGGCATGGCCGTATTCGAGCATTACCTGAAGCGTCTGTCGCAGCGCGGCTGGGGCCTGTTCGACATCGTCGAAGCCGATCCGGCGACGTCGCATGCGCGCATCCATCTGCGTCACTCGTCGTTCGTGCTCCAGCAGCCGGGCAAAGAGGGCAAGCTCTGCTACATGTTCGCGGGCTGGTTCGCCGGCGCGATGGACTGGGTCAACGACACCGCGCCGGACAGCGCGAAGAAAGGACCGCGCTCGAAGTCGATCGAGACGCAATGCGCCGCCGAAGGACACGATCACTGCGTGTTCGAAGTGTCGCCGCTGTAAGCGCCACGCACCGAAGCAAATTCATTCCGAGGTCGATCGCAATGCGTTACCCGAACCTTTTCAAGCCTCTCCAGCTGAACAAGCTGACCCTGCGCAACCGCATCGTCAGCACCGCGCACGCCGAGGTCTATGCCGAACCGGGCGGCCTGCCCGGCGACCGCTATATCCGTTATTACGAGGAGAAGGCGAAGGGCGGCGTCGGCCTCGCCGTGTGCGGCGGTTCGAGTCCGGTTTCGATCGACAGCCCGCAAGGCTGGTGGAAGTCGGTGAATCTCGCGACCGACAAGGTCATCGATCCGCTCTCGCGTCTCGCCGAAGCGATGCATCGTCATGGCGCGTTCATCATGATCCAGGCGACGCACATGGGCCGCCGTTCCGCATGGCACGGCGAGCACTGGCCGCATCTGATGTCGCCCTCGGGCGTGCGCGAGCCGGTGCATCGCGGCAACGCGAAGATCATCGAAGTGGAAGAGATCAAGCGCATCATCCAGGACTTCGCTGCAGCCGCGAAGCGCGTGAAGGATGCGGGCATGGACGGCATCGAAATCTCGGCCGCGCACCAGCATCTGATCGATCAGTTCTGGAGCCCACGCACGAACTTCCGCACGGACGAGTGGGGCGGCTCGCTCGAGAACCGTCTGCGCTTCGGTAGGGAAGTGCTGAACGCGGTGCGTGAAGCCGTGGGCGCGGACTTCTGCGTCGGCCTGCGCATGTGCGGCGACGAGTTCCATGAAGACGGCCTCTCGCACGAGAACCTGAAGGAGATCGCTCAGGCGATGTCCGAAAGCGGCCTCATCGATTACGTCGGTGTGATCGGCTCCGGCGCGGATACGCACAACACGCTCGCCAACTGCATGCCGCCGATGGCGCTGCCGCCCGAGCCGTTCGTCCATCTCGCAGCGGGCATCAAGTCGGTCGTGAAGCTGCCGATCATGCATGCGCAAAGCATTCGCGATGCAGGTCAGGCCGAGCGTCTGCTCGCGAACGGCATGGTCGATCTCGTCGGCATGACGCGCGCTCAGATCGCCGATCCGCACATGGTCATCAAGATTCGCGATGGCCGGGAAGATGAAATCAAGCAGTGCGTCGGCGCGAACTATTGCATCGACCGTCAGTACAACGGGCTCGACGTGCTGTGCGTGCAGAACGCGGCGACCTCGCGTGAAGAGACGATGCCGCATGTCATCGAAAAGACGCGCGGACCGAAGCGCAAGGTCGTCGTGGTCGGCGCGGGTCCCGCAGGTCTCGAAGCGGCGCGCGTCGCGCGTTCGCGCGGCCACGATGTCGTGCTGTTCGAGAAGAACGATTACGTCGGCGGCCAGATCATGCTCGCCGCCAAGGCGCCGCAGCGTGAGCAGATGGCCGGCATCGTGCGCTGGTTCGACATGGAAACGAAGCGTCTGGGCGTCGATCGCCGTCTCGGTGTCGCGGCCGACGACAAGATGATCATGGCGGAGAAGCCGGACATCGTCGTTCTCGCGACGGGCGGCTCGTCGTTCACGAGTCAGGTGCCAGCCTGGGGCGTCGAGCAAGGCCTCGCGGTCAGCTCGTGGGACATCCTTTCGGGCAAGGTCGAGCCGGGCAAGAACGTGCTCGTGTACGACGGCGTGTCGACACACGCGGGCGCGGGCGTCGCGGACTTCATCGCGTCGAAGGGCAACAACGTCGAGATCGTCACGCCGGACGTGAAGGTCGCCGACGACACCGGCGGCACCACGTTCCCGATCTTCTATCGGCGTCTCTATGCGCAAGGCGTGATTCACACGCCGAACTACTGGCTCGACAAGGTGTACGAGGAAGACGGCAAGAAGATCGCCGTGATCCGTAACGAGTACACGGAAGAGCAGGAAGAGCGCGCGGTGGATCAGGTCGTGATCGAGAACGGCATCACGCCGAACGACGCGCTCTACTGGAAGCTCAAGCCCGAGTCGCTCAATCGCGGGCAGACCGATGTGCACACGCTCTTCGCATCGCAACCGCAGCCGTCGTTGAGCGAAGAGCTCGGCAACGGACGCTTCCTGCTGTTCCGCGTCGGCGACTGCATCTCGATGCACAACATCCACAGCGCGATCTACGATTCGCTGCGCCTCTGCAAAGACTTCTGACGAGGTATTCGACGATGAACCCCGTGTTTGTCATCACCGCGCTGCTGTGGCTTTCGATGGCGGGCCTCGCGTTCGCCCTGCTCAAGCGCGCAGCCTACTGGCGCGAAGGCCGCGCGACGACGGCCGGCGCATACGGATGGGCGAATCTGCTCACCATCCCGAAGCGCTATTTCGTCGATCTGCATCATGTCGTGGCGCGTGACCCGTATATCGCGAAGACGCACGTCGCGACCGCCGGCGGCGCGATCCTCGCGATGGCGCTCGTCTTCATCAACTACGGTCTCGCGATCTACTCCGTCTGGCTCGACCGCGCGATCTTCATCGCGGCGATCATCATGCTGGTCGGCGCGGTGTTCGTGTACCGGCGTCGTCGTGCGAAGGACGTGCCCGCGCGTCTGTCGCGCGGACCGTGGGACAGCCTGCCGCTGTTGCTCGGCTCGTTCGCCGTGGGTCTCGCGCTGTTCGTGCTGTTGCCCGCTTCGTGGATGTCGGGATCGCTCGCGATCATCGTGGCGTTGCTGATCGCGGCGGGCGCATACACGATGACCTTCGGCGCGGCGCAAGGCGGCCCGATGAAGCACGCGATGGCGGGTCTGCTGCATCTCGCGTTCCATCCGCGCCAGGAACGCTTCAGGGCGAAGACCGAGCATGAAGTCGTGCCGCCGACCGCCCTGAAAAAGCCCGTGCTCGATGCGAAGGAATACGGCGTCGGCAAGCCGGTCGAGTTTCGCTGGAATCAGCTGTTGAGCTTCGATGCCTGCGTGCAATGCGGCAAGTGCGAAGCCGCGTGTCCCGCGTTCGCATCGGGTCAGCCGCTCAATCCGAAGAAGCTGATTCAGGATCTGGTCGTCGGCATGGTCGGCGGTTCGGACTCGCAATACGCGGGCAGCCCGACGCCGGGCATTCCCGTCGGCAGGCACACCGGTGGTCCCGCCAAGCCGCTCATCTCGCAGATGATCGAAGCGGACACGATCTGGTCGTGCACGACATGCCGCGCCTGCGTGCAGGAGTGCCCGATGCTGATCGAGCACGTCGATGCGATCGTCGATATGCGCCGCAATCAGACGCTGGTCGAGGGCATCGTGCCGGGCAAGGGTCCCATCACGCTCTCGAATCTGCGCGAGACGGGCAGCCAGAACGGCTACGACATCGGCGCGCGTTACGACTGGTCGGTGGATCTGCAAGTGCAGGTCGCGCAACCGGGCCGTCCCGTGGATGTGCTGCTGATCGCCGGCGAAGGCGCGTTCGACATGCGCTATCAACGCACGCTGCGCGCATTGGCTAAGGTGATGAACAAGGCGGGCGTCGATTACGCGGTGCTCGGCGGCGTCGAAACGGATACCGGCGACACGGCGCGGCGTCTCGGCGACGAAGCCACGTTCCAGCAATGCGCATCGAAGCTGATGAACACGCTTTCGCAGTATCAATTCCGTCGCATCGTCACCGCCGATCCGCACGTGCTGCATAGCCTGCGCAACGAATATCGCGCGCTCGGCGGCTATTACGAAGTGCAGCATCACACCGCGTTCATGGCCGAACTGGTCGAGAGCGGCAAGCTGTCGCCGAAGGCCGCCGCCGTCCTCGCGGACAAGAAGATCACGTATCACGATCCGTGCTATCTCGGCCGCTACAACGGCGAAACGGAAGCGCCGCGCAAGCTGTTGAAGACCATCGGCATCAAGGTCGTCGAGATGGAACGTCACGGCATGCGCGCGCGCTGCTGCGGCGGTGGCGGCGGCGCGCCGCTGACGGATATCCCCGGCAAGCAGCGCATTCCCGATATCCGCATCGCCGATGCACGATCGGTCGGCGCCGAAGTGGTCGCGGTCGGTTGCCCGCAATGCACCGCAATGCTGGAAGGCGTGGTCGGTCCTCGTCCCGAAGTGCTCGACGTGGCGGAACTCGTCGCCGCAGCGCTGGAGTGAAGCCATGAACGACATCAAAAGAATCGATCCGCGGCGGCCTTTCATCGTCACGGCGGCCGGGCTGAAGCGCATCACGCTCGGCGAAGTCGGCAACGGCTTCGTGCTGGATTTCGCGCATGGCGGTCACAGGGAAGCGGTCAAGCCGCGCCGCACGACAAAGCCCGCGACGCGCTCGCTGCTCGTCGCGGCGCATACGGATCGCGGCGCGCTCGACGATCACGCGCGCCAGGCGCTGGCCGCCGCCGCCCTGCTCGCCGACGATCAGACCGAAGTCGTGCTGATCGCGTTCGGCGAATTCAAGGACGATGCCGCGGCGCTGGGCGCGGATCGTCATATCGCGCTGCCCGCGTTCGACCGGCGCAATTACGCGCCCGATGAAGAAGTGCGCGCGTTGACGGCATGCGTCGCGGCTTTCGCGCCGGCGCATATCTTCATGCCCGACAACGCAACCGGCGACGGCGATCTCGGCCGCCGCTACGCCGCGCGCGCCGATGCATCGATCGCGACGCAAGTCGTCGAGCTCGATGCGGCGCATGTCGCATCGTATGCGCATGCGGGCCGCGCGCTCGCATCGCGTGCCTTGCCCGATGTGGTTTTGCTTGCCGCCAATGCCGTCGATGCGAAGCTGCCGTTCGTCGGCGCGGGCGAGGCGGTGAGTCCGCAAGGCATCGTGCCGGCATCGAAAGTAAGCGCTTATGTCGATCTCGGCATCGAGGAAATGGATGCCGCGCAGGTCGCGCTGGAAGAAGCGGACTTCATCGTGTCGGCGGGCAACGGCGTGTCCGACATCGCCGCTTTCGAGGCGCTCGCGGGCACGCTGGGCGCGGCGATCGGCGCGAGCCGTGTGGCCGTCGACGATGGCAAGTTCACGCGCGACAAGCAGATCGGCGCAACGGGCAAGACCGTCGAGGCGAGCGTGTATATCGCGTTCGGCATTTCGGGCGCCGTGCAGCATTTGCAGGGCATCAAGGATTGCCGTCACGTGATCGCCGTGAATCTCGATGCGAGCGCGCCGATCGCGAAGCGCGCGAATCTCACGATCGTCGCGGACACGCAGGAAACGATCAAGGCGCTGAGCGATGCCGCCGCCGCCGCGCGCGCCGCGCGTGCCAACGGCACATCGATCGTCGAGACCGCGCACGTTGCCGAAGGAGTTGCAGCATGAAGATCGCCGTTCTGGTTTCCACCGGCCGCCATCCCGTGAGCGGCACGGCGCGCTACAGCCGCAACGATGCGGCGGCGCTTGCGATCGCCATCGACATCGCAAAAGCGCAGCGCGCGCAACTCGACGTGCTGCACGCGGGCGATCCCGCGAATCCGGCGCTCGCCGAATATCTCGCGCTCGGCGCGCCGAAAGTCGAAGTGCTCAATACGCAAGGCGACGCGTGCGCGGCGCTTGCAGCAAGGCTCGCGGGCTACGACCTCGTGTTCACCGGCACGCGCGCCGAAGGCGCATTCGACAGCGGCACGCTGCCCTACAAGCTCGCGGATGCGCTGAACGTTCCGCTCGTCGGCGCGGCCGTCGATGTCAGCGTGACGAAGGAACGTGTCGAAGTGCGGCAGTTCATGCCGAAGGGCTTGCGCCGCCGCGTGCGGGCGCCGCTGCCCGCGCTCGTTGCGGTGCATCCGCTCGCCAATGCGGCGCCGCGCTACGCGTATGCGCGCATGCGTGAAGGCCACGTCGCGCCGGTCGCGGCGAGCGCGCCTGTCGACCGGGAAAGCACGGCGTGGAACATCGGCCCGATCACCGCGAAGCCGAAGAAACTGGCCGCGCCCGAGAAGCGCTCGGGCCACGCGCGCATGCTCGGCGCGACGACGACGGAAAGCCGCGGCGGCAGCGTCGTAATTGAAGGGAGTTCCGTCGAAAAAGCACAAGTGATTCTGGCGTATTTGCGCGAGCATCAACTCGTCGATTATTGATTTTCGGCCCGACCGGGCGACCCACATACGAAAGCAGCAGCCCGCGTTCAAAGGTGTTTGGCGGGGCACCAGACGTGACGCAAAACGGAGCACACGATGAAAGTTTCGGCAGACGTTCGCGCTTTGATCGAACGCCGCAAAAAGGGCCACACGCTCGAGGCGCCGTTCTATACGAGCGAGGAGATTCACGCGCTCGACCTCGACGCCATTTTCCGCAAGACCTGGATTCAGGTCGCCATCGAACCGGACATTCCCGAACCGGGCGATTACACCACGGTCGAGATCGGCAACGATTCGATCCTGATCGTGCGCGACGACGACATGGAAATCCGCGCCTTCTATAACGTGTGCCGTCATCGCGGCGCGCGCCTGTGCAATCAGGAGAAGGGTTCGCTGGGCAATATCGTGTGCCCGTATCACAGCTGGACGTACAACCTCTCCGGCGATCTGATGTTCGCCGAGCACATGGGCGACCAGTTCGACCGCTGCAAGCACAGCCTGAAGAAAGTGCACGTGCAGAACCTGGCCGGCCTCATTTTCATCTGCCTCGCCGACGAGCCGCCCGCCGACTTCGCCGTGATGCGCGAAGCGATGGAACCGTATCTCGCGCCGCACGGCCTGAAGGACTGCAAGATCGCGGCGAGCATCGATATCGTCGAGAAGGGCAACTGGAAGCTCACGATGGAGAACAATCGCGAGTGCTATCACTGCGTCGCGAACCATCCGGAACTGACCATTTCGCTCTATGAATATGGCTTCGGCTATCAGCGCTCGCCCGCCAACGAAGAAGGCATGGCCGCGTTCGAGAAGACCGTCGAAGAGCGCACGAAGCAATGGGAAGCGATGTGCCTGCCGTCCGCCGAAATCGAACGCCTCGCCGATCTCGTGACGGGCTTTCGCACGCAACGCCTGCCGCTCGACCGTGAAGGCGAATCGCAGACGCTCGACGCGAAGGTCGCATCGAAGAAGCTGCTCGGCGGTTTCGAGCGCGCGGACCTGGGCGGCCTATCGTTCTGGACGCAGCCGAATTCATGGCATCACTTCATGAGCGATCACATCGTGACGTTTTGCGTGCTTCCGCTTGCTTCGGGCGAAACGCTCGTGCGCACGAAATGGCTCGTGCACAAGGATGCGCGCGAGGGCATCGATTACGACGCCGACAACCTCACCGCCGTGTGGCGCGCGACGAACGATCAGGACCGCACGCTCGTCGAGTATTCGCAACTCGGCGTCGCGAGCAACGCGTACGAGCCGGGTCCGTATTCGCCCTTCACGGAAGGACTCGTCGAGAAGTTTTGCGAGTGGTACATCGGACGTCTTGCCGATTACGCCGACACGCCGGTACACGGTGTCGATGCGTCGCACGGCGAGAAAGTCGTTTCCTTCATGCGCTAAAGCAGTCGTAGCAGGAGCAGAACATGATGCGCGATCAGGCTACGTTCGAGCCGACCCAAAGCCGCGTGACCCAGCCGAAATTCTGGGGAACGCTGCCCATGCGCTGGGACTGCGACACGGACGAGACGCTCGTCTGCTGTCACGTCCGGCAGGAAACGCACGACGTCAAAAGCTTTTTCTTCAAGGCGCCCGGCGAACGCACGTTCGTGTTCGAGCCGGGGCAGTTCATCACGCTGGAACTCGATATCGACGGCGAGCAGATCAACCGCTGCTACACGATCTCGTCCGCGCCGACTCGCCCGCACACGATCTCCATCACGGTGAAGCGCGTGCCGGGCGGCAAGGTGTCGAACTGGCTGCACGATAACGTCGTCGCGGGCACGACCGTGCGCGTGCTCGGACCGTCGGGCGAATTCACGTGCGCGCGGCATCCGGCGCGCAAGTACCTCTTCTTGTCGGCGGGTTCGGGCGTGACGCCGCTCATGTCGATGAGCCGCGCGCATCACGAACTCGGCGACGATGCCGACATCGTGTTCGTGCACAGCGCGCGCACGCCCGACGACATCATCTTCGCGCGCGAGCTCGATCTGATCGCGTCGAATCACAAGAACTTCCGTACGTCGTTCGTGTGCGAGCGCATCGGCGCGCGCACGAGCTGGCCGGGCGTGACGGGCTTTCTGAGCCTGCCGTTGCTGAAGCTGATCGCGCCGGACTTTCTCGACCGGGAAATCTTCACGTGCGGCCCCGCGCCGTACATGAAGGCGGTGCGTGATCTGCTCGATGAAGGCGGTTTCGATCGCAAGCACTATCACGAGGAAAGCTTCTCGTTCGGCGTCGTCGAGGAAGTCGCGGCGGAACTGACCACTGCGCACGTCGCCGATGCGCTCGCGACGCAGACGGATTTCGTCGAAGCGCGTGAGGAAGCGGTCGGCTTCGAACCGGCCCCGATCGAAACGGTCGAGCCGATCGTAGAGCCGGTGGCGGAACCCTTGATCGAAACGAAGTTCAAGGTGAACTTCGCGAAGAGCCGGCGCGATATCGAATGCGGCAGCGGCGAGCACGTTCTCGATGCCGCGAAGAAGGCGGGCGTGCGTCTACCTTCGTCGTGCACGCAGGGCATGTGCGGCACCTGCAAGGTGAAGCTCGTATCGGGCGAAGTGAGCATGAAGCATGCGGGAGGCATTCGTCAGCGCGAGATCGATCAGGGCATGGTGCTGCTGTGCTGCAGCAAGCCTTTGAGCGATCTCGTCGTCGACAAATAAGGTCCTCGGGCGACCCGGATGGGATGAGTCGTTTCTTGACAACTGAGTGTCGGAAAAGTGCGTTACGGGCTAATTCTGGCTGGTGATTCTGTTCGCTAGACGGCGTGGGGCCGCTAAGGGGAAACCAAATGAAACCGATGAGAAGAATGCTCGTGCTTGGGGCGATGACCGCCGCTCTCGCCGCGAGCTTTATGGCAAGCGCCGCAGATAAGCCGACGATCAAAATCGGTTACGTCGAGGGCTGGGACGATAGCGTGGCGACGTCGAATGTCGCTGCACGTGTCATCGAGAAGAAGCTGGGTTATCCGGTGCAGCTCGTGCCGGTTGCGGCTGGCGTGATGTGGCAGGGTGTGGCGCGCGGCGATCTGGATGCGACGCTCTCGGCGTGGCTGCCGGTCACGCATGGCGCGTACTGGAACAACTTCAAGGCGAAGGTCGTGAATCTCGGCCCGAACTTTCAGGACGCGAAGATTGGCCTGATCGTGCCGGAGAATGTCGACGTCAACAGCCTGTCGGATCTCGAAGCGAAGAAGACGGAATTCGATTCGCGCATTGTCGGCATCGACGCGGGCGCGGGCGTGATGCAGAAGACGAGCGAGGCGATCAAGGCCTACAACCTCGACTACAAGCTGCTGCCGAGTTCGGGTTCGGCGATGACGGCGGAACTGGCGCGTTCGGAGGCGGCCAACAAGCCGATCATCGTGACGGGCTGGAAGCCGCACTGGATGTTCGCGAAGTACAAGCTGAAGTTCCTCGAAGATCCGAAGAAGGTTTTCGGCGAGTCGGAGCACGTGGATAACGTGATCAATCCGGAGCTCGAGAAGAAGGCGCCGCAGGTGGTTGCGTTCTTGAAGAAGTTTCAGTGGAAGCCGGGTGAGATCGATAGTGTGATGCTTGCGACGCAGAATGGAGAGAAGCCGCAGGCGGCTGCGGATGCGTGGATCAGCGCGCATGGGGATCGGGTGGATAGCTGGACCAAGTGATTGGGTTTGAGCGTTGGGCAACGCTAAGCGCCGTGGGGGTTTTATACTCGCGGCGCTTTTTTTTTGTCGCCGGATCCCGTTTTCTTTTTGGTTTATTAGCACTGCCCCTGTGCGGGGCGGCAGTCACTTTCTTTGCTGCTGCAAAGAAAGTAACCAAAGAAAGCAGCTTCTCACCGCCCGCGGTCACACGCACGTTGGCCATGCTTGCCAGCCCGCGATGGCACTCGCCTAAGTGTCGCCCTCACAGGCCCAATCGGGCTTGGCTCGCGCACGGTCTGCCGCCCGAGAGGTTTCAGGGCGCTGGTTCAGCACGAAAGAGCATCGGCACAGCGCTACGCGCTGCCGTTGGGTATCCGAGGGAAACCATCGAAGAAAAAGCGCGCGCACACCCGATTGACCCATCGGTCGCGAAGCGGGCTGGAGCTATTTGGTGCTGAACCAGTCCGTTGTGTGCTGCGCTGTGTCAGACCGTGCGCGGTCCAAGCCCTTGTCTGCTTGCGGGGGCACTCGCTACAGCCGGGCCATTCAGCCAATCGCCTGTGCCGCGGCCGGTGTGAAGTGCTTAGGCTGGGGATAGCTGTTTCTTTGGTTACTTTCTTTGCAGCAGCAAAGAAAGTGACCCCCGCCCCGGGGAGGGGCAGAGCTAATAGACCGACGCGAAAACAGGATTTCACAAACACGCAAGCAAGCAAGCAAGCAAGCAAACCACAAAACCTATCGCAAAACCACAGTCCGTTCCCCATTGATAAACACGCGCCGTTCGATAAACGCCTTAACGGCCCGCGCCAGCGTAATACACTCCACATCCCGCCCGGTAGCCAGCAACCGCTCCGGCCCATACGAGTGATCGACCCGTTCGACTTCCTGCTCGATGATCGGTCCTTCATCGAGATCATCGGTGACGAAGTGCGCGGTCGCGCCAATCAACTTCACCCCACGCGTATGCGCCTGATGATAAGGCTTCGCGCCCTTGAACCCCGGCAAAAACGAATGATGGATATTGATCGCACGCCCAGCAAGCTTGCGACTCGTCTCACCAGAAAGTATCTGCATATAACGCGCAAGCACCATCAACTCGGCGCCTGAAGTCTCGAACAGATCGAGCAAACGCGCTTCCTGCTGCGACTTGGTATCGGCGGTGATCGGCAGATGATGAAACGGCAAGCCATGCTGCTCGGCCAGATGAGCAAGATCGATATGATTCGACCCAATCCCGACGATATCCATCTTCAGCTCGCCCATGCGCCAGCGGAACAGCAAATCGGCAAGACAGTGCTCCAGCTTCGACACCATGAGCAGCACCTTCGGCCGCACGGCGAGATCGTGCATCGCCCAGGTCATCGAGAAGCGCCCGGCGATCGGCTCGAATTCCTGCTTCAGCATCGCGAGATCGAGCGTCTCTTCGGGTCGCGCGCCATGAAACACGCAACGCACGAAAAAGCGTTCCGACAGATCGTCGTCGAAGACCGTGAATTCATCGATATAGCCGTGATGCCGCTCCAGAAAACCGACGATGGCGGCCACCTGCCCCGCCGCGCTCGGGCACGAAACGGTAAGCACCAGTTGATCAAAGCGGGAATCGGCTGCCATGCGTGCTCCACATTCGAATGGTTGCAGCGCCACGAAATGCGGCGAGCGTACGCGCTAGTAGAGCAAACGCGAGCACATCCGGGATAGAAGCGAACCGCCGCGCAGATAGTACGAAAGCGTCAGCCGGCCACGTCGCATTCGTCGAGCAGCCACTCGCTGAACGCGCGCACAGCCGCAGCCGGTTCGCGCGGCGTGACGAGCACGTAGCCGCGATCGGTGACGAGCGGCGCATCGCAGAGCGCGACGAGCTGGCCCGTCGCGATGAGTTCATCGATGAGCGGCGCCCAGCCGAGCGCGACGCCCTGGCCCATCACCGCCGCGTGCGCGACGAGCGCATAGCTGTTGAACGTGAAGCCGCCGTGCGTCGGCGGCGCGGCGAGGCCCTGTGCCTCGAACCAGGCGCTCCACGATAGCCAGCGCTCGGGGAAGGTCGGTTCGAGATGCAGCAGCGGCAGTCCGAGCAGATCGGCGGGCGAAACAGGCTCGCTTCTGCCTGCGATCAGCGCGGGGCTGCACACCGGCATCACGCGCTCCGCAAAGAGCTTGACGGCGCTTTTCGTGCCCCAATCGGCCTGCGTATCGCCGAATACGATGACCACATCCGCATGATCGCCCGATGCGCTCGGCAGGCTCTGCGACGTAATGATCTTCACATCGACATCGGGCATCAGCGCCTTGAATTGCGGCAGGCGCGGCATCAGCCAGTAAGTGGCGAAGCCGAAGTCCGTCGAGAGCGTAAGCGTGCGCTGCGCGTGACGTGAGCGGATATCCGACGTGGCCGCGCGGATGAGATCGAGGCCCTGACGCACGGCATCGAAGAGACGCGCGCCATCTTCCGTGAGTGTGACGCCGCGATGCCCGCGCTCGAAGAGCGGCGCGCCGAGCGATTCTTCGAGCTGCACGACGCGCTGGCTCACGGCGGGTTGCGTCGAGCCCAGTTCGCGCGCCGCGGCCGTGAAGCTCGCGAGGCGCGCGGCGGATTCGAACATCGATAGCGCCTGCATCGGTGGCAGGCGGTCCGGCCGCGGCATAAGTGCTCCTTATATGCGCATAACGAAATGCCGTCTTCACAGGTGCAATCTGAACGGCAATAGTGACGCTGAACGCTCAATCAAAGATTCTATTCGAGGCACGCATTCATGCTTGAGACGAAACAAAATATCCTTGTGCTGATGGCCGATCAGCTCACGCCCTTCGCGCTCTCCGCATACGGCAACCGTGTGACGAAGACGCCGCGCATCGATGCGCTCGCGCGAGAAGGCGTCGTGTTCGAATCCGCGTATTGCGCGAGTCCGCTGTGCGCGCCGTCGCGCTTCTCCCTGCTCGCGGGCAAGCTGCCATCGAATATCGGCGCATACGACAACGCCGCCGAATTTCCCTCCGAAACGCTGACCTTCGCGCACTATCTGCGGGCCGAAGGCTATCGCACGATTCTCTCGGGGAAGATGCATTTCTGCGGCGCGGATCAGTTGCACGGCTTCGAGGAGCGTCTCACGACCGATATCTATCCCGCCGATTTCGGCTGGACACCCGACTGGCAAAATCCCGATGCGCGCCCGACGTGGTATCACAACATGAGCTCCGTCATCGATGCGGGGCCGTGCGTGCGGACCAATCAGCTCGACTTCGACGATGAAGTGACCTTCACCACGCGTCAGAAGCTCTTCGATATCGCACGCGAGCGCAATGCGGGCAGGGACGCGCGGCCTTTCATGATGGTCGCGTCGCTCACGCATCCGCATGATCCGTACGCCATTCCGCGCAAGTACTGGGACATGTACGCCGACGATGATATCGACATGCCTTCGTATCGCGATTCGCTCGATGCATGCGATCCACATTCGAAGCGCCTGCGTCACGTGTACGAGGCGGACCGCACGCCGCCGACCGACAGGCAGATCCGCAACGCGCGTCGCGCGTATTACGGCGCAGTGTCCTACGTCGACGATCAATTTGCGTCGATTCTCGAAGCGCTGGAGCAGGCCGGCCTCGCCGACGACACGATCATCGTCGTCACGTCGGATCACGGCGAGATGCTCGGCGAGCGCGGCCTCTGGTACAAGATGACGTTCTTCGAAGGCGGCTGCCGCGTGCCGCTGATCGTGCATGCGCCGAAGCAGTTCAACGCGCGTCGCGTGCCGGACTCGGTCTCGCATCTCGACGTGCTGCCCACGCTCGTCGAATTCGCACGCGGGGAAGCGCCGCAATCATGGCCCGACAGCATCGACGGTCGGAGCCTCGTGCCGCATCTGCGCGCGACAGGCGGCCACGACGAAGCGATCGGCGAATATCTCGCGGAAGGCGCGATCGCGCCAATCGTGATGATCCGGCGCGGACGCTTCAAGTTCATCCACACGAGTGTCGATCCCGACCAGCTTTTCGATGTGGCAGCGGACCCGTTCGAACGCGAAAATCTCGCGGGCGATGAACGGCACGCCGCGCAAGTGGCCGAATTCCGCGCGGAAATCGCGCGCCGCTGGAATCTCGATGCGTTGCATCAGAACGTACTGAAGAGTCAGCGTCGCCGTCATTTCCATTTCGCGGCGACGACGCGCGGCACGATTCAGTCATGGGACTGGCAGCCGCATGTCGATGCGAGCCAGCGCTATATGCGCAATCACATCGATCTCGACGATCTCGAAGCGATGGCGCGCTTTCCCGCCGTCGAGCACTGACGACGCGAGACGCGATTCCCACTTTCATCATCCCCATATCCGACAGGAACGCACCATGAAAAAGGGCTTCATTCATGCGCTCTTCGCCGCCGCGCTGGTGTGCGTGGCTTCTCATGCATTCGCCGCCGAGCCGCAGGCCTGCGCGCAGGTGCGCATGGCGGGGCCCGGCTGGACCGACATCGACGCGACCAACGCGATGAGCGGCATCGTGCTCAAGGCGCTGGGCTACCGGCAGAACGTCGCGAACCTGTCGGTGCCGATCACGTATCAGGGCATGAAGAAAGGGCAGATCGATGTCTTTCTCGGCAACTGGATGCCCGCTCAGGCGCCGCTCGTGAAGCCGTTCTTCGAGGAGAAATCGATCGACGTGGTGCGCCCGAATCTATCCAACGCGAAGTTCACGCTCGCGGTGCCGGACTATGTCGCGGCGGCCGGCGTGCACTCGTTCGCGGACCTCGCGAAGAACGCCGACAAGTTCGATAACCGCATCTACGGCATCGAGCCGGGCGCGCCCGCGAATCAGAACATCAAGCACATGGTCGATGACAAGGCCTTCGGCCTCGGTGACTGGAAGCTGGTCGAGTCGAGCGAGACCGCGATGCTCACGCAAGTGGAGCGGGCCGTGCGCGACAAGAAGTGGATCGTGTTTCTCGCGTGGGAACCGCATCTGATGAACACGAAGTTCAAGCTGGCCTATCTCGATGGCGGCGACAAATACTTCGGCCCGAACTACGGCGGCGCGACGGTCAATACCGTTGCACGCAGCGGTTACGAGCAGCAATGCCCCAACGTGGGCCGGCTGTTCAGGCAGATGGCGTTCAACGTCGATCTGGAAAACGGGGTGATTACCGAGGTGCTGGAGAAGAAGACGAATGTCGATGCAGCCGCGACGGATGCGCTGAAGCGGCATCCGGAACTGCTGAAGTCGTGGCTCGACGGGGTGACCACGGCGAGCGGCGGAAACGGGCTTGCAGCCGTTCAGACCGCGCTCGGCGTGAAGTGAAGGTGCAATGCCCGGCTAGATGTCGAAACGGTCGAACGCCGCGCTGGTCGCGGGGGAAACGAAGTGGCGGATCAACCGCACGTGCGACGCGTCGACGAGGTTGTTGTCGCGATAGATGTCGGCCATTTTGCCCAGGCGATCGATGAGCATTGCGTGGACCACGGACGTGTCCTGCCCGAAGTCGCGAGGCTTCGCGACCATGAGCTTGTCGATTGCACGCACGATGGTGCAGAAGGCGTCGGTGGAGCCCGGATAGACCTCGAGCAACGGGATGATGATGTTTTCGACATCGCGCGCATCGAGGTCGGGATACCAGAGCGACACGAGCCGACGCCGGGCCGTTTGAAGCCAAGGCCCTGCTATCTCCGTCCGGCTGTTGGTGAAGCTGCCGCGATGGGACCGGTGCTCGGTGAGAACCTGGTCGACATTGGCGAGCTCGCCGCCGGCCGCCATGATCGAAGTGAGATAGTCCAGGTCTTCGGAGCTGGGGGCGCCCTCATCGAAACGGATGCCATGTTCCCGAACGAAGGCGCGCCGCACCATGAGCGTGCCCCCGCTGATGGTGTTCAGACCGTCGAGGAGGCACGCCTTGATGTTGCTGTCCTCCAAAAAGCAATGCGCGATGCCGTCCGGGACATCGCCGAATATGCGGACGTGCGACCCTGCCGCCGCGAGACGCTCGTTTTCCCTGAAGGCAGCGACCTGAGTGGCCAGCCTGTGCGGGAGCGCTCTGTCGTCCGAATCCAGGCGAGCGATGAAGTGGCCGCGAGCCGCGTCGAAGCCGGCGTTCGACGCGGTGCTGATGCCCTGGTTCCGGTCGAAGCGGATGAGGCGAATGCGCGGGTCGTCGCCGGCGGCCTGACGTGCAGCGGACAAGGTTTGATCGGCGGAGCCGTCGTCCACGACGATGAGTTCCCAGTCTTCGAGAGTCTGATGCTGGATCGAGGCGATTGCTTCGCCGATGAAGGCTTCCGAATTGAACGCGGGAATGACGACGGTGACGAGAGGTGAAGACGGCGAGGCGGTTTTATGCGTCATGGTGCTTGCGAGGACAGACAGGTCTACGAACGAAATAAAGATGAGGATTGTCGGCTTTCGGCGGAATCGATTGCTGAAGCGACACGAACGAGATGCAGCTTTTTTACAGATTCGGAAGTATGGAAGCCGCGCCCCGTCACGCATATCGGGCATGTCCGAAATCGAAGTAGTTCTATCGACGCGAAACCTTGCATCGCATTGGTCGCAACTGGACAGATTTGCGTCGCAACGGGTCGAGCCGCGACATATATGGGGCCTTATTTTTAACAACGTCGACGCAAGCGTGTTTCTTCGCGTGCGATAGCGGCTCGAAGGCAGTCTTCCGCAGTTTCCGGCAACGTCAGCATGGCGCATTGTCCTCTCGCCGCGTGCGCGAGGCAGGGCATCGCTTTTTCCAACGCAATATCGATCAAGACGAGCAAAGGACCAGCACATGAGAAAAGGACATGCCGCGAAGATTGCAGGCCTCGCGTTCGCAGCGGGCACGGCGAGCGCGCCGATGGCCGCGCATGCACAAAGCAGCGTGACGCTCTATGGCATTCTCGATGCGGGCGTCACCTGGGTGAGCAACACCGGCGGCTCGCACGTCGTCAAGTTCGACGACGGCATCTCCTACGGCAACCGCATCGGCTTTCGCGGCACGGAGGATCTGGGCGGCGGCTTGCAGGCGGTCTTCGTGCTGGAGTCGGGCTTTCATCTCGGCAATGGCCAGCTCGGATTCGGCGGCGCCGAGTTCGGCCGGCAGGCGTATGTGGGCCTGAAGAACCATTGGGGCACGGTGTCGCTCGGCAACCAGCTCGACATGACCGAGGAGTTCGTCTATCTCTACAACATCTCGGCGTGGGCGAGCGGCTACGCGATTCACCAGGGCGACTTCGACCGCATGAACGGCGACCGCCTGCCGAACTCGATCAAGTTCCTGTCGAACGACTTCGGCGGCTTCACGTTCGGCGGCATGTATTCGTTCGGCAATCAGGCGGGCAACTTCCATCGCAACAGCGCGTGGAGCGTGGGCGCGCACTATGCGACGAACACCTTCAATGTCGGCGCGGCGTACACCCAGCTCAACAATCCGAACGGCATCTATGCGTTCGATCCCTACGCGATGATCGGCGCGCGCACCTTCCTCGGCCAGCCGACCGTCTCCGTCGATCCGACGACGGGCGCGGTCACCGATCTCTACAGCGCGAATCCATTCCCCGTCGATAAACAAGGCGCGTTCGCGGTGGGCGCGGCGTGGACCATCGGCAACCTGATGCTGTCGGGCAACTTCACGTACACGACCATCAAGGGTCTCGGTCAGACCTCGCACATGCAGGTGTATGAAGGCGGCGCGTCATACAGCTTCATGCCCGACCTGAGTCTCTACGGCGGCTATCAGCACACGCGCTTCGAAGGCAATCACTGGAATCAGGGCTCGCTCGGGCTGCACTATCTGCTCTCGAAGCGCACCGACCTCTACGTGTCCGGCGACTATCTGCGCGCGTCCGGTCCGATCGATGCGGTGATCGGCTACAGCTTCACGCCGTCGTCGTCGAACACGCAGGCCGATGTGCGTGTCGGCATGCGGCACTCGTTCTAGGCCGCGGCTAGCCGCGCGGGCAGGACGGCGCGCAATGCGCTGCGGTCCTGCCTCGGGCTCGTGTGAAAGCGCGCGCGATACGTGCGCGAAAAGTGCGACGGCGATTCGAAGCCGCACGCGACGCAGACGGCGAGAATCGACATGTCGGTCTGCTGAAGCAGTTCGCGCGCACGCGTGAGGCGCAGGCCGAGATAGAAATGCGTCGGCGTGTCTTTCAATGACGAACAGAAGAGCCGTTCGAGCTGACGCCGCGTGACGCCGATGGATTCGGCGAGCGCATCGGGCGACAGCGGCTCTTCCATATGCTGCTCCATTAGCTCGATCACCTGGATCAGCTTGCGGTTGTGGATGCCGTAGCGCGCGGCGATCTGCAGACGCTGGTGATCCGAGCGCTGCCTGATGCGCCCCAGCACGAACTGCTCCGACACTTTCGCGGCGAGGCTCGCGCCGTGCTCGCGTGCAATTACGTCGAGCATCAGATCGATCGAGGCCGTGCCGCCCGCGCACGTGATCCGCCGCGTGTCGATTTCAAAGAGCTCCTGACTCGTCTCGATGGCCGGATAGCGTTCGCTGAACGCCGCCGCCGCTTCCCAATGCAGCGTCGCGCGCTTGCCCGCGAGCAGGCCCGCTTCGGCGAGGATGAAGCTGCCGGTGTCGATGCCGCCGAGCGTCGCGCCCGCGCGGTCGAGCCGCTTCAGCCAGTCGCCGATCGCGCGCGTGTAGCCCGAGAGCGGCTCGAATCCCGACACGACGAACACGGTGCGCGCGTCGCTGACCTTGTCGAACGCGCATTCGGCATTGAGCGTGATGCCGTTGCTCGCGGCGACGGGCCCGCCGTCGACGGTGAGGATATGCCAGCGATACAGGTCGCCCGCGAAGCGATTGGCGACTCGCAGCGGCTCGATCGCGGACATGAATCCGATCGACGAGAACTCGGGCAGCAGAAGGAAATGGAAGTCGTTGGGAGCGGACATCGGATCGATCGATAAGGCCAGGTCGATGAGCAAGCCGTCCACATTAACAAGCGCAAAAAGCGCGCGCAATCCGGCGCGCCCCGTAGGGCGGCCGGATTGCATACTGACATCGAAGCGGGTCAGGCGCTCGAGAGCGCGTTCGTGAGCGTCCGCGCGACGTTGGCGAGTTGCGGTTCGACGACGAGATCGGTGTGCCTGCCATCGATTTGCATGACCTGCAGGCCGTGCTTCGCGACGCGTTGCCAGACCGGCAGCGGATCGCTGCGCGAGTTGTCGAGCAGGCTCGCGCGCACGTAGACGATCGGACCGCCTTCGTAGCGGCGCGGCTTGTAGGTCGACATCGCGACGCGCATCGATTCGCGCACGCGCTGGAGCACGGGCGGCAGGCCGGCCGCTTCGGGCGCGGGCTTGTGCGCCTGCTTGCCCATGCGCATACGCATGCGGTCGGTGATCACCGCCGCCTTGCCGCGCATGTAGCCGAGACGCTCGCCGGCTTCGAGCGCGCGCAATTCGCGCAGCCGGTCCACGACCACGGCCGCCTGATAGCGCGTCCACTGCGAGAAGGGCAGGCAGCGCGTATGAACGTACGTGTCGAGGAGACAAAGCATCTCGATCTTCTCGCCCGCCGCGACGAGCTGCTGCGCGATCTCGAACGCAACCAGGCCGCCGAACGAATAGCCGACGAGCGCATACGGCCCGCTCGGCTGCACTTCACGCATGCGCAGCACGTAGCCGCGCGCCATCGCCTCGACGCTGTGCTGCGGGGCTTCATCGCCGTCGAGGCCGAGCGCCTGAAGGCCGTAGACGGGCCGTTCGTTTTGCAGCATGCCCGCGAGCGTCAGGCACTCCATCACCGAACCGGTGATGCTGTGCAGCATGAAGAGCGGCCGGCCGCTGCCCGCGCGCATCTGCACGAGGGTCGAGTCTCCCGCGCGCGTGTCCGGATCGGCGGCGAGAACGGAAGCGAGACGCGCGATGGTCGGCGCGACGATCATCGTCGAAAGCGGCAGCGTGCGGCCGGTCGCGCGCTGCACGTCGGCGAGCATGCGCGCGGCGAGCAGCGAATGGCCGCCCAGTTCGAAGAAATTGTCGTCGCGGCCGATCGGCGAGAAGCTGAAATGCTGCTCCCAGAGCGCGCACAGATAGGCTTCGATCGCTTCGGCCGATTCGCCCGGCGCGGGCAGATCGCGCTTCATGCGCGTGAGCGACGGATGCTCGCGAATCTGATCGAGACACTCCGGATTGGCCAGCGACGACACGTTGCGCGCGGGCAGGCCGTTGACCGCATCGCGCGCGGCGGCTTCCGAAGGCTTGTTGTTGTGCGTGACGGGGAGGCCATCGACCTTCACGATCACGTCGGGCACGAGCGCGGCGGAGCCCTGGCGCGTGAGTTCGCGGCGCACGCGCGCGGCGAGCGCCGCATTCAGTTGCTCGCCCGGCCGCAACACGAGCAGAAGCACGATGCGCTGGCCTGCATCGCCCGCGTTGGCGCCGGTCTGGGCGACGACCATCGCGTGACGGATCTCGTGAATCTCGCTCAGGATGCGATAGATCTCGCCCGGGCTCACGTTGATGCCGCGCACGTTGAGCACGCCGTCGCTGCGGCCATGCAGGCGCGCGGAGCCTTCCGGCGAGAACTCGATCACGTCGCCGTGCGTCCACACGCCTTCGTTGGCGGCGAAATACGCCTTGTGAAAGCGCGAGCCGTCGTCGTCGCCGAAGAAACCGAGCGGCCGCGACGGAAACGGATTCGTGCAGACGAGCTCGCCCGGCATGATCGTGCTCGCGCCCTGATCGAACGCCTGCACGTCGAGGCCGAGGCTCTTGCACTGCGCTTCGCCCGCATAGACGGGCAGATTCGGATTGCCGAGCACGAAGCAGCCGATGATGTCCGTGCCGCCCGAAATCGATTGCAACTGCAACTCCTTCACGTGGTCGTAGACCCACTGGAACTGCGAGTCGTAGAGCACGGCGCCGGTCGACATCATGCCGCGCAGCGCGGACAGATCGAACTGCGCGGCGGGCTCGATGCCCGCATCCTCGCTCATCTTCAGATAGGCGGGACTCGTGCCGAAGACGGTCGCGCGCTCGCGGGCGACGAGGCGCCAGAGCGTGTCGACGGCGGCGACGGGACCGTCGTAGGTAACGATCTCGACGCCCGACGCGAGCACCGACATCTGCCAGTTCCACATCATCCACGAGCAGCTCGTGTGGAAGAAGAGCTTGTCGCCGGGACCGAAGTCGCTGTGCAGGCGATGCTCCTTCACGTGTTCGAGCAGCGTGCCGCCCGCGCCGTGCACGATGCATTTGGGCTTGCCCGTCGTGCCCGACGAAAACATGATGAAGAGCGGATGATTGAACGGGAAGCGCTGCCATGCGAAACGCATCGCGTCGCCGCTCACGATCAGCGCGTTCAAATCGTGATGACGCTGCGTTACCGTGCTCGGCAGTTCCGTGTCGTCGAGGCAGACGATGTCCGTGAGCGTCGGAAGCTGCGCGGCCACCGCGGCGACGTGCCCCGAGAGCGAGCCGCCCGTGTCGAACGGACGCTGCATCGTGTGTGCGAACATCATCGTCGGGTCGAGCGGCGCGAAGCGATCGAGTATCGCCTGCACGCCGTTTTCCGGCGCGGCCGTCGAGAGCGTTGCGCCGAGCGCGGTCACGGCGAGCGCGGCGGTGATCGCTTCGCAGTCGTTGCGCATGATCGCGACCACGCGGTCGCCGGGCTTGAGGCCGAGTTCGGAGAGCGCCTGCGCGAGGCGCACGACGCGCTCGCGCAACTCGCCGCGCGTGTACGTGACGCGGCGGCCATCGGCGAAGCACGATGTGATGGCGGGGGCGTCATCGGGCGCAATGCGTTTGCCGAGCAGATTTTCTGCGTAATTCAGTTCGACGTTGGGGAAAAACCGTGCGGTTTCGCATTGATTGCCGATGCAGACCGGTTCATCCGATCCCGACCATTCGAGTCCGTGCGCCGATTCGAGAAAGCATTTCCAGAATTGCCAATATTCACGGGCTGAATAGACATGCAATGCCGAATAGTCAGCGAAATGCTGGCCGGTCGCTTTCTGGAAGGCCTCCGTAAAGGCCGTCATGCGCGATGCGGAAATCTGGTCGGCGGAAGGCGAGAACAGCGGTTCGCGTGCGTACAGCCGCGCGCTCTCTCGGATGGCGTCTTGACGGTCCATTTTCCAGGCACCTTTGATTTGGAAGCGTGTAGTAAACAGCTGTGCTCGACGGCGTCGCAGGAAACCTCTCCATTTCCTATGGCCGAGCCATCGCCGAGCCGAGCATAGCCCTTTGCCGGCACATTACCCGGTTAGAAATCCTTGCTATGTGCGACCAACCACAGAGACCGTGGCGTTTCGGAAAAGATTGCCCTTGCACAAGCGGGTCGGACGTGTTTTCCGATGCTGAAGGGCGGGAATGAGCGCGTATTCGCTCCAGACTCATCGTTTCAATGCGCGTTAACACTATGGTGCGCAATCGCCGGATATGAGCAAGCGCGTCGCGCGAAAGAGCATCCACAACGGCAATGTGCGGGGAGGTCGCAAGCGGTCAAGTCACGGTCGCAGGCGGGCGTTCGGGCGCCTTTATGCGGCGGTACTTTTGATGCACGCCGGCACTCGAACCGGCGCATCGATTCAACCCTCAACGGAAGGCTCGTCATGACACAACGCCTGATTTCCACTTTGCTGGTCGCCGCCGCGGGCGCCGCGTTCGCCGTCGCGCCGGTTGCGCACGCGGAGGATGCGAGTTGCCGCACGGTGCGCTTCGTCGATATCGGCTGGACCGACATCACGTCGACGACGGCGCTCGCATCGGTCGTCTTCGAGGGACTCGGCTATGCGCCGCGGACCACGGTGGCATCGGTGCCGATTTCGCTCGCGGGCCTGAAGAGCAAGCAGATCGACGTGTCGCTTGGTTACTGGTGGCCGGTGCAGCAGAAGGCGGTCGAGCCGTTCCTCGATGCGAAGAGCATCGAGAAGCTCGAACCGCCGAATCTGTCGGGCGCGAAGGCGACGCTCGCGGTGCCGTCGTATGCGTATGACGCGGGCATCAAGACGTTTGCGGATATCGCGAAACATCGCGACGAACTGGGCGGGACGATCTACGGCATCGAGCCTGGCAGCAGCGCGAACGCGAAGATACAGAAGATGATCGACACCAACCAGTTCGGACTTGGCGGATTCAAGCTGGTGCAGTCGAGCGAGGCGGGGATGCTGGTGACGGTCGAGCGCGCGATCCGCGAGAAGAAACCGGTTGTGTTTCTTGGCTGGGAGCCGCATCCGATGAACATACAGATGAAGATCAACTATCTCGCCGGCGGCGATGAGGTGTTCGGGCCGAATTATGGCGAGGCGCGGGTCTATACGCTGACGAATACGGACTTCCTGACGCGATGTCCCAATGCGGGGAAGTTCGTTTCCAATCTGCGCTTTACGACCGATCTGGAGAATCGGCTGATGCAGCCTGTCATGAATAAGGAACGGCCTGCTGAAGCGGCCAAGGCTTATCTCAAGAAGAACCCGCAGGTGTTGGATGCGTGGCTTGCAGGCGTGAAGACCGTCGATGGGAAGGATGGGTTGCCGGCGGTTCGGCAGTATTTGGGGCTTTGAAGGTTTTGTTTTCGCCGGATCCCGTGTTCGTGGTGGTCTATTAGCACTGCCCCTCCCCGGGGCGGGGGTTACTTTCTTTGCTGCTGCAAAGAAAGTAACCAAAGAAAGCAGCTCGTTTAAGCCCGCGGTCACACGCAGTTTGGCCATGCTTGCCAGCCCGCGGTGGCCCTCGCCTAAGTGTCGCCCCCAAAGGCCCAATCGGGCTTGGCTCGCGCACGGTCTGACGCACCAAACGTTTTGGCGCGCGGGTTCAGCACGAAAGAGTTTCGGCACAGCGCTACGCGCTGCCGTTGGGTCTGCAAGGGAAACCAACGGGATACATGTGCAGTGCATTGAGATGGAGGCATCAGCAAAGAAGCACATGCAAACCCGATTGACCGGTCGGCCGCGAAGCGGGCTGGAGCTATTTGGTGCTGAACCAGCGCGCTCAAGGTTATGGCTCGTCAGACCGTGTGCGGTCCAAGCCCCGCGAGACCTTCGAGGGCACTCGCTACAGCCGGGCCATTAGGCCAATCGCCTGTGCCGCGGCCGGTGTGAAGTGCTTAGGCTGGGGATAGCTGTTTCTTTGGTTACTTTCTTTGCAGCAGCAAAGAAAGTGACTGCCGCCCCGCACAGGGGCAGAGCTAATAGACCGACACGAAATCAGGATTTCACAAAGAAAGAACAGGAACCCTAACAAAAGTGGAAAAGGAGCAAAAACCGTGAACTACGAAGTGATAGTGACATGCGCGGTAACCGGCGCCGGCGACACGACGGCCAAACACCCCTCAGTCCCGGTAACACCGAAGCAAATCGCCGAGGCAGCAATCGAAGCGGCCCGCGCGGGCGCCACCGTCGCCCACTGCCACGTCCGCGACCCCAAAACCGGCCGAGGCAGCCGCGACCCCGCGCTATACAGGGAAGTAGTAGACCGCATCCGTTCGTCGGACACGGACGTCATCATCAACCTGACGGCAGGCATGGGCGGCGACCTCGAAATCGGCCCGGGCGAAGACCCGATGCGCTTCGGCAAGGGCACGGATCTCGTCGGCGGCCTGACGCGCCTCGCGCATGTCGAAGAGCTGCTGCCCGAAATCTGCACGCTCGACTGCGGCACGCTCAACTTCGGCGACGGCGACTACATCTACGTATCGACGCCCGCGCAATTGCGAGCCGGCGCAAAGCGCATTCAGGAACTCGGCGTGAAGCCCGAACTGGAAATCTTCGACACGGGTCATCTGTGGTTCGCGAACCAGCTACTGAAAGAAGGCCTGCTCGATGACCCGCCGCTCTTTCAACTGTGCATGGGCATTCCGTGGGGCGCGCCGCCCGACACCGGCACGATGAAAGCGATGGTCGATAACCTGCCGCCCGGCGCGCACTGGGCAGGCTTCGGCATCGGCCGCATGCAGATGCCGATGGTCGCGCAGGCGATGCTGCTCGGCGGCCACGTGCGCGTCGGTCTCGAAGACAACCTGTGGCTCGATCGCGGCGTGCACGCGACCAACGGCTCGCTCGTGCAGCGCGCCGTGGAAATCATCGAACGTCTGGGCGCACGCGTGCTCACGCCCGCCGAAGGACGCAGGAAGCTCGGACTTCCCCCGCGCGGCGAACGTCCTCTGGACAAGCGCAGCGCCGAACAATTCGCCTGAATCCAAGAGAACCCAAAGGACACATCGACATGCAAGTGAAGCAATTCGCCGCGCTCGGCGCGGGTGTGATCGGCAGCGGCTGGGTAGCGCGCGCGCTCGGAGCAGGGCTCGACGTCACCGCGTGGGACCCGGCGCCCGGCGCCGAGGCGCAGCTTCGCGCGAACGTCGCGAATGCGTGGCCGGCACTCGAACGCGCCGGCTTGGCCAAGGGCGCGTCGCCGGAGCGGCTGCGTGTCGTATCGACGGTCGAGGAATGCGTGGCCGATGCGGACTTCATCCAGGAAAGCGCGCCCGAGCGCGAGGAACTGAAGCTCGCGCTGCACGAGCGCGTGAGCCGCGCGGCCAAGCCCGATGCGATCATCGCGTCGTCGACGTCCGGGCTCCTGCCGAGCGAGTTCTACGCGCGCGCCGTCAATCCGGAACGGTGCGTGGTCGGCCATCCGTTCAATCCGGTGTATCTGCTGCCGCTCGTCGAAGTGCTCGGCGGCGAAGCGACCTCGGGCGAGGCGATCGATGCGGCGATGAGCTTCTACGCGTCCATCGGCATGCGGCCCTTGCGCGTGCGAAAAGAGGTGCCGGGCTTCATCGCGGATCGCTTGCTCGAAGCGCTCTGGCGCGAAGCGCTGCATCTCGTGAACGACGGCGTCGCGACGACCGGCGAAATCGATGACGCCATCCGCTACGGCGCGGGCATCCGCTGGTCGTTCATGGGCACGTTCCTCACCTACACGCTGGCGGGCGGCGAGGCCGGCATGCGACACTTCATGCAGCAGTTCGGCCCCGCGCTCGAATTGCCGTGGACGAAGCTCGTCGCACCGCAGCTGACCGACGAGCTCATCGACCGCGTGGTGGACGGCACGTCGCGGCAGACGAACGGGCGCGGCATCAAGGAACTGGAGCGTTATCGCGACGACTGCATCGCGAGCGTGATCGAGGCGATTGCGGCTGCGAAAGCGCGTCACGGCATCGAAGACTAGAGGAACCACGATGATCTATCGCGACACGGTCAAGCCCGAATGGGTCGACTACAACGGCCATCTGCGCGACGCGTTCTACATGCTGATCTACAGCCTCGCGACCGATGCGTTCATGGACCGCATCGGTCTCGACGACGCGGGCCGCACCGCGAGGCAGCGCACGCTGTACACGCTCGAAGCGCACATCAGCTATCTGCGCGAGATCAAGGAAGGCGCGGCGGTGCGCGTGGAAGCGCGGGTCGTCGCGCATGACAGGAAGCGCGTCCATCTCTATATGGAGATGTTCGAGGGCGATGCCGCCGAGCCGGTGTCGGCGTGCGAGCAGATGATGATGCACATCGATTCGAGCGGCGCGCCGAAATCCGCATCGTTCGATGAAGACATCGCCGCGCGCATCGCCGCCGAGCCGGCCGTCGCGCTGAAGGACGCGCGTTACGCCGGCCGCGTGATCGGTTTGCCGGCGCGCGCTTCGTCGGCCACCGCGCCGGCCTGAGCGCGCCACGTTCTCAGCAACAGCGCGTTGGTCACCACGCTCACGCTGGAGAACGCCATCGCCGCGCCCGCGAACATCGGATCGAGCAAGCCGAATGCCGCGAGCGGAATGCCGATCAGGTTGTAGACGAACGCCCAGAAGAGGTTCTGCTGAATCTTGCGATAGGTGCGCCGCGAGATGTCGATCGCATCGGCGACGAGCGCCGGATCGCCGCGCATCAGCGTGAGGCCGGCCGCTTCAATCGCCACATCGGTGCCGCTCGCCATCGCGATGCCGATGTCGGCGGCGGCGAGCGCGGGCGCGTCGTTGATGCCGTCGCCGGCCATCGCCACGATGCCCTTGCCCGACGCCTTCAGTTGCGCGACGACGCGCGCCTTGTCCTCGGGCAGCGTTTGCGCGAACACGAGATCCGATGGAATGCCCAGCGCGCGCGCGACGCTGTGCGCGCTGCCTTCGTTGTCGCCGGTGACGAGCGCGCTTTGCACGCCCATGCGCGCCAGGCGTTCGATCGCGGCGCGCGCGGTCGGCTTGATCGTGTCGCCGAACGCCATCAATGCGAGCACGCCGCCATCGAGGTCGATGAGCCAGGAAATCGTGTTGCCCTGCGCTTCGAGTTCGCGCGCGCGTTCGGCGAGCGTCGGCGGAACGTCGAGCTTCAGTTCCGCGACCCAACGCGCGCTGCCGATCGCGATGCGCCGCGCCCCGACATTCGCCTCCACGCCGCGCCCGGCGACCGCGCGCGCCGCGCTCGCATCGAAACGCGGCGCGTCGTTAGCGGCGGCGACGACAGCCTTCGCCAGCGGATGCTCGCTCATGCGCTGCACGGCGGCGGCGAGCCCGAGCGCTTCGGTCCTATCCTGCCCGGGCGCAGCATCGAACGCGACGAGACTCGGGCGGCCGGCGGTCAGCGTGCCCGTCTTGTCGAACGCGACGATGCGGATCGCATGCGCCTGTTCGAGCGCCTGCGCGTCCTTGATGAGAATGCCCTGGCGCGCCGCGACGCCGGTGCCGGCCATGATCGCGGTCGGCGTCGCGAGGCCGAGCGCGCACGGGCACGCGATCACGAGCACCGCGACCGCGTCGAGCAGCGCCGTTTCCGCGCTCGCGCCGTGCAGCAGCCAGCCGGCGAGCGTGACGAGCGCGATCGCCAGAATCGCCGGCACGAAGACCGCCGACACGCGATCGACGAGCCGCTGGATCGGCGCCTTCTCCGCTTGCGCGGATTCGACGAGCCGGATGATGCGCGCAAGCGTCGTTTCCGCGCCGATCGCCGTGGTTTCGATCGCAATCACACCTTCGCCGTTGATCGAGCCGCCGGTCGCGCGTGCGCCCGGTTCCTTCGCGACGGGAAGGCTTTCGCCCGTGATCAGCGATTCGTCGATATGCGTGCGGCCCTCGCGCACGATGCCGTCGACCGGCACACGCTCGCCCGGCCGCACGATGGCGATGTCGCCGACGCGCACATCGGCGAGCGCGACTTCCCGTTCGCGCGCCGGGTCGTCGCGGTCGCGCACGCGCGCCTTGTCGGGACGCAGCGCATTGAGCGCGCGGATCGCGTCGGTGGTCTGCCGCTTCGCGCGCGCCTCCAGCCACTTGCCGAAGCGCACCAGCGTGATGACCACCGCCGACGCCTCGAAGAACAGATGCTCGGTCATGCCGCCGTGCGCGAACATCTGATAGACGGACAAGCCCCAGGCCGCCGACGTGCCGAGCGCGACGAGCAGATCCATGTTGCCCGCGAACGCGCGCACCGCGCGATAGCCGCCGATATAGAAACGCGCGCCGAAGCCGAACTGCACGACGCTCGCGAGCGCGAGTTGCAGCCACGGGTTCAGCGCGAGGCCGAACATCGGCGCGAGCAGCGGCACGGTGAGCACGGCTGCGGCGAAGACCGCGGCGAGCTCGCGATCGAATGCGGGCGGCGCAGCGGCGGCGGGTGCGGCTTCGGGCAAAATCGGCGCCGCTTCGTAGCCGGCTTTCGCGACGGCGGCGACGAGCTGATCGTCGGTCACGGCGCCGTTCGCGTGCACGGTCGCCTTCTCGGTGGCGAGATTGACCGCCACGCTTTCGACGCCCGGCACGCGCCTGAGCACTTTCTCGACGCGCGCGACGCACGACGCGCACGTCATGCCGCTGACGGCCAATTCCGCGGTTCTCGGTTTCTCGGATGTTGCTGTGGACATGGTGAAACGCTCCGGTCTGGCTGGGATCGCGAAGATCCCTCACGAGACGAGTATCGACCTTCCAATGATTGGAAGGTCAAGGGCGGAATGAACGGCGTTGTGCGATCGTGGAACACATCGGAAATAATCGTATTCGAAGGACGAAACGCGCGTCATTCAGTGCTTTTAGGCAGCATCTAGTGCATTCTTCGATTTGCCGGAGCGCTTTTATACGCTTCGTCTTGCCTATAGTCAGCGGATAAGTTAAAACCCGAATTTCGAGATAATGCTCGCGGCGCGCCGCGCGGGGATTCGAAGCGGCGTCGAGCCGTTCGCGAGCGTGCCGTGAATCGATCCCGGATCGAGTCGCGCGAGAACCCAAATCGAAAGAAGAACCGGATTTCCATTCGAATGAAGAACAACCGACGCTGGACTTTTCCGCTCAACCCCGCGATCTGGATGAGCGTGAGTCTCGCCGGCATGGCGGTCCTGGCTGGCTGCGCGACCAGGCAGCCGGAGGTGAAACCGACCACCACGGGCTGGGTGAAGAATCAGGTCGCCGACTCCTATACGTTCGGCTTTCCGCTCGTCGCCTCCGATATCGCCCGCGAACGTGCGAGCGGCCGCGCCGGTCAGCCCGGCCAGACGCCGCTCAACACGTTCCGTCATGCGAGCGCGTTGCCGTCCGCCGGCGCGGCTGGCTGGCCGAGCGTCGACACGCTCGAATCGACCGCCTGGCTCGATGTCTCCGCCGATCCGGTGATCGTCTCGCTGCCCGCCGCGCCGCGCGGCCGCTATCTGGATGCCCGCGCATTCGATGCGTGGACCAACGCGCTCTACTCCAGCGCCGACACGACGCCGTATCCGAAGATGCAGCTGATCGCGTTCGTGCCCGCGGGCTGGACCGGCACGCTGCCTGCCAACGCGACGCGCGTCGAGACGCGCACGCGTTACGTGTGGCTCTCGGTGCGCGTGCGCGTGAACGGTCCGCGCGATGTGCCCGAGGCGCGCAAGCTGCAGACGGCGATGCGCATCGACACGCAGACGCCCGCGAAAGGTTCGGCGGCCGATCCGACGCCGGCGGTGGCGGGCGCGTGGCCCGCGAACGGCGCGCGGCAGCCTGCGGTGCCGCCGCTGCCGTCCGCGCTGGCGACGGTCGCGCCGGGCGCGCAGGCCGAGGCGCTCGACGCGAATGCGTTCTTCGCGCGCCTTGCCCGCTCGCTCGACGACAACCCCGCCGCCACCGACGATGCCCACGCGATGAGCCAGCTCGCCGATCTCGGCGTGAAGCCTGGCGAGCCGGTGCAGTTCAAGAAGACCGATGCGCCGCTGCTCGATTCCGGCCTCGCCGATGCGCGCGAGCGGCTCGCGACGGTGCCGCCGAACGCGATCACGAAGAACGGCTGGACCTGGTTCGGCGATGGCGTCGGCATCTACGGCACGGACTACACGCTGCGCGCGTATCTCGCACGCCGTCAGACCGCGACGAGCACGAAGGAAGGCGAAGTGAAGCCGGTGACGCGCGTGGACAGCGAGGGCCATGCGCTCAATGGCGCGAACGCGTACACGCTGCACTTCACGCCCGACCAGTTGCCGCCGGTGCGCGGCTTCTGGACGATCACCGCCTATACGAAGGACGGCGCGCTCGCGGACGAAAAGCTGCCGCGCCTCTCGCTCTCCGATCGCGACCGGCTGAAGAAGAATCGCGATGGCTCCATCGACGTGATCGTGTCGGCGAAGTCGCCGGGACGCGCACGCGACGCGAACTGGCTGCCCGCGCCCGATGGCGAGTTCCAGCTCGCGATGCGTCTCTATGCGCCGAGGCCGCAAGCGAGCGATGGCTCGTGGGCGCCGCCGCGCGTCGAGCGCCGGTGAGTCAGCCGCGCGAAAGCAACGGGACCGAAACATAAAGGCCGCGATTTTTTCGCGGCCTTTATCTTTTGATGCACGGATCGGCGAACGTTTGCGGGCCGCCTCGTCGTATACTCGAACATCATCTTTCCGGGACGGCGAAGCTCGGGCGGTGCTCACACGGGCAGCTCGTCGCCGCGCATCGAATGTCAAGCATCACCAAGTCTTCTCTTGCTTCCGCCGGCCAAACCCTGCGCGGCGTCGTGCACGCGCGGCGCACGCGGCGCATTTTCATCGGCTTGCTGATCGCGCTACTCGTGATCGGCGCGCTCGGCTTCTTCGTCGCGCCGCCGGTCATCCGGCATATCGCCGAGCAGCAACTCGCGAAGCAGCTCGATCGCCCGGTCAGCATCCGGCGCATTTCGCTCAATCCCTACACGCTCGATTTCGAAGCCGATGGCGTGCATATCGGCGAAGCGCCCGCGAATCTCGCGAAGACGCCGGGCGCGTCGCCCGATTTCGTCGATGTGTCGCGGCTCGTCGTGCGCACCTCGTGGGCGTCGGTGTTGAAGCTCGCGCCGGTCGTCAACGAACTGAAAATCGATTCGCCGCGCATCAATGTCGTGCGCTTCGACGGCGAGCATTTCAATTTCTCCGATCTGATCGCGAAATTCTCGAAGCCTTCGTCGCCGCCTTCGGACAAGCCCGCGCGCTTCTCGGTGTCGAACATCCGGCTCGAAAACGGCCAGATCACATTCGATGACAGGCTGCTGAAGGCGAAGCACGTGATCGACCGCTTCGCGCTCGGCATTCCGTTCATCGCGACCTTGCCCTCCGCCACCGATATCTTCGTGACGCCGCTGTTACAGGCGCGCATCGACGGTTCGCCGCTGGTCGTGAAAGGGCGCACCAAGCCGTTCTCGGAGTCGCGCGAATCGGAGATCGCGCTCACGCTCGATGGCCTCGACGTGCCGCAGATGGCGTCTTACGCGCCGGCCTCGGTGCCGGTCGCCGTGAAGAGCGGCAAGCTTTCGACGGACCTGAACGTGAACTTCGCGATCTCGGGCGATACCCCGACGATCCGCATCGAAGGCACCGCCGATCTCGCCGATCTCGCCGTCACCGACAAATCGAACGCGCCGCTCGTCGCGGCCCGCGCGCTGCATGTGAAGATCGCGAACGCGGAGCCGTTGCGCGATATCTATCGCCTCGACGAAGTGACGCTGAGCAATCCCGACGTGCATCTCGCGCGCGATTCGTCGGGGCAGTTGAATGTGCAGAAACTGGCCGGTCCCGCGCCGAAGGCATCCGCGGAAGCGGCGCGCACGGAAGCGCAAAAAGAAGCGCAGAAGGAAGCGCAGAAGGAAGCGCCGCCGCTCGATCTGACGATCCGTCATCTCGCGATCGACGGCGGCAAGATCGCGCTCGACGACCAGTTGCTGAAGGAACACGTGCAAGGCGCGCTGACCGGCCTCGCCGTGACGCTCGACGATTTCTCGACGCTCGCGAAGACGCCCGCGAAATACACGCTCAAGACCGCGTTCGACCACGGCGGGGCGCTCGATGCATCGGGCAAGGTGACGCTCGCCGCGAAGACGGCGGACGCGAAGCTCGCGCTGAACGCGTTCGCGCTGCCGCCGCTGCAGCCATATCTCGCGAACGTGCTGGCCGCGCGGGTGACGAGCGGGACGCTCGGCGCGAACCTGCCGGTGTCGGTCGATTGGGGCAAGCCGGATGGCGGCGTGCAGGTCGGCGCGGGCGATGTGAAGCTCGACGCGCTCACGCTCGTGCCCAATGCGGGCGGCGGCGCGCCGATCAAGCTCGCGTCGGCGGTGGCGAAGATCGCTAAGGTCGACGTATCCGCGCGCAACGCCGCGCTCGACAGCGTGCAACTGAGCGGGCTAGCGCTCGATGCGACGCGCCGCAAGGACGGCACCATCGATCTCGCCGCGCTCGCGGGGCCGCACGAGGCCGCGCCCGAGCAGACGGCGACGCACAAGATCCAGAAGGCGCAGGCGGCCGGTCCGGCGTGGCACTATCGCATCGGCGAAATCTCGCTCGCCGATACATCCGCCAATATCACCGACGAAACCACGCCGCAGCCGGTCAAGCTGCGCGTCGCGCCGCTCGCGGTGAACGTGAAGCAGTTCAGCGACGATCTGACGAAACCGCTCGCTGTCGATGGCAAGCTCACGCTGAACGGAAAGGGCGCGCTCGCGATCGGCGGCAATGTCACGGTCACGCCGCTCAAGCTCGCGCTGCATGTGAAGGGTGATCAGGTCGATGCTTCCGCGTTCGAGCCGTATTTCGGCGACAAGCTCAACATCGAAGTGGCGAGCGCGTATCTGAGCGCGAACGGCGATGTCGCGATGTCCGGCAGCGGCAAGACGCTCGCGGCGTCGTACAAGGGCGATGTGTCGCTGTCGGACGTGCGCATGCTCGACAAGGCGACGTCCGATCGTTTCGCGGGCTGGAAGCTGCTCGGCCTGACCAACGTGAAGGTGAACTACAGCGAGCGCGGCACCGATGTCGACGCGGCGCGCGTGACCTTCGCGAAGTTCTACGGCCGCGTGCTGCTCGACGCGCAGGGCAAGCTGAACCTGAAGAGCGTGGTGGCGGGCGAGGGCGGACCGCAATCGGTGACGCGTGGCAGCACGAAGGAGCAGGGCGCGTCCGCGCCGGCGGCGGCGAGCGCAGCCACAACGGTGCCGGTGAAAACCACGCCGAATTCCGGGCCGCCGGTCAATATGCGCTTCGGCCAGCTGGTGCTGCAGGACGGCCGCGTGACCTACACCGACAACTTCATCAAGCCGAACTACACGGCGAATCTCGTCGCGATCAACGGCACGATCGGCGCGTTCGGCACGCATTCGACGACGCCCGCGCCCGTCGATGTCTCCGCGAAACTGGCGGCGAACGGACCGGTCTCGATCAAGGGGCAAATCAATCCGCTGATCGACAAGCCCGCGCTGGATCTGACGGCGAGCGCGCACGGCGTTGAACTGACGAACCTCACGCCGTATTCGTCGAAGTACGCGGGCTATCCGATCACGAAGGGCAAGCTCAACGTCGATCTGCATTACATGCTGGCCGACAACAAGCTCACGGCGAACAACCACTTGTTCATCGATCAGTTGACGTTCGGCGATCACATCGACAATCCGACGGCGACCAAGCTGCCGGTGCGGCTCGCGGTGTCGCTGTTGAAGAACTCGCGCGGCGAGATCGACGTGAACATTCCGATTTCGGGATCGCTGGACAATCCGGAGTTTTCGATCGGCGGGCTCGTGTGGCAGGCGATCGTGAATCTCGTGCAGAAGGCGGTGACCGCGCCGTTCACGCTGCTCGCGCACGCGTTCGGCGGCGGCAGCGGCGAGGATCTGAACTACATCGAGTTCGACGCGGGTTCGGCCACGTTGAACGACGCCGCGCAGAAGAAGCTCGATACGATTGCGAAGGCGCTGATGGACAAGCCGTCGGTGCGGGTGGATGTGACGGGCCGCGTCGATCCGAAGACGGACGAGCCGGCGTTGCGCGCCGCGTGGCTCGACAACCAGGTCAAGCGTGCGAAGGTGCGCGACATGTCGGGCAACGGCGAGAACGTGGACTGGAACGCGATCAAGATATCCGATGCCGACTACGACAAGTATCTGACGAAGGTGTACAAGTCGGCGGATTTCAAGAAGCCGACCAACTTCATCGGCATGACGAAGTCCGTGCCCGATGGCGACATGAAGGCGGCGCTGACGAAGAACGCGCCGGTGGACGAGGGCGCGTTGCGCGATCTGGCGCAGCGTCGCGCGCAGGCGGTGCAAGAGTATTTCGACGGGAAGATCGACAGCCAGCGGATATTCGTCGTCGCGCCGAAGATGTCGGCGGACGATATCAAGGACAAAGGCGCGGGTTCGCGCGTGGAACTCGGGTTGAAGTGAGCGGCGTTAGCCGTCTGGACGATCTGGATGAACAAAGGAATGCAAACTAGCATGGGCGATACCGAAAATTCGAATGAAAACGGGAATCAGCCGATGGGAACACCTTATGAGAAGGACGTGGTGGCGTGGGCCTATGAACAGGCCGCGCTGCTGCGTGCAGGGAAGCTTGCGTCCATCGATATCGAGCATATCGCTGAGGAAATCGAGGACGTGGCGAAAATTGAATCACGCGAGTTGCGAAGCAGGCTAGGCGTTCTGCTGGCGCATCTGCTGAAATGGATGTTTCAGCCGGAACGCCGAAGCAGAAGTTGGACGAGCACGATCCGCGTGCAGCGAAGAGAGGCGCTGTTCGTGTTGAAAGAAGCGCCGAGCTTGCGTCGACATTTCGATGACGACCAATGGCTCGATCTGGTCTGGTCGAAAGCGCGCAAGCAGGCCGAAGCGGAGACGGGCATCGACTTCGATACGTTTCCGGAGGTCTGTCCTTGGCCAATGTCATCGGTGCTGGAGGAGGGGTTTTTGCCGGAGTAAAACGCGACGCGCGCGCTGGTCGGGCGCGCGCCATCCTCAATGCGCCCCCGAAGCCGCCCCGCCACCACCCCCCTTCGCCACCTTCGTAATCCAGATCAGCGGAATGATCAGAATGAAGATCACCGCCGAGATCAGAAAGATATCGTTGAGCCCCATCATCGCGGCTTGCGTGTTGACGGTGAAATTGAACATGCCGCGTGCTTGCGCCTCGCTGACATCGAGTGTCGATCGCGATAACCCGAGCGATTGCAGGAACGCCGGATTGTAGACATTCGCCTGCTCGGTGAGCCGCTCGTGATGCAGCGCGATGCGGTTATCCCACTCGTTGCCCGCGAGCGACGTGCCCACCGCGCCGCAAAACACACGCGCGAAATTCGATAGCCCCGCCGCCGCCGGAATCTTCGACGGCGGCAATCCCGACAGCACGATCGCCGTGAGCGGCACGAAGAACATCGCCATCGGGATGCCTTGCAGGAGCGTCGGCAAGACGAGGTGCCACGTGTCGATCTCGATCACGTACTTCGAGCGCAGCCAGAACACGAATGCGAAGCCGACGAACGCCATCGTCGCGATGATGCGCGCGTCGCTGCGCGGCAAGACCTTGCCCATCACCGGCGCGAGGATCACGGCGAAGATGCCGAGCGGCGCTGTGACCAGCCCCGCATCGACGGAGCGATAGTTCAGATACTGCTGCATCCATTGCGGCAGCAGCACGAGATTGCCGAAGAACACGCCGTACGCGACGGAAATCGCCACCGTCCCGCCGAAGAAATTGCGCCCGGCGAAAAGCCGCAGATCGACGACCGGATTCGGGTCCGTCAGCTCCCACACGACAAAGAACGCGAACGCGATAACGGCGACGATCGCCAGTACGACGATCAGCGGCGACGAGAACCAGTCGAGATCGCGTCCCTTGTCGAGCATGATCTGCAGCGACGCGACCCACGAGACGAGCAGCAAAAGACCGATCACGTCGATCGGCGCCTTGCGCGTCGGCGATTCGCGATCGCGGTAGATGAGCCACGTCACGCCCGCCGCGAAGATGCCCACCGGAATGTTGATGTAGAAGATCCACGACCACGAATAGCTGTCGGTGATCCAGCCGCCGAGCGCGGGACCGGCGATCGGGCCGACGGTCGCGGTCATCGCCCAGAGCGAGAGCGCCATCGACGACTTCTCTTTCGGATACGAGCCGAGCAGGATCGCCTGCGACAGCGGAATCAGCGGCCCGGCGACCGCGCCCTGCAACACGCGCGCGAACAGCAGCACCGGCAGATTCGGCGCGAGACCGCACAGCCACGACGACAGCACGAACATCAGAATCGCGCCGACGAACAGATGCACCTGCCCGAGCCGCTGCGTGAGCCAGCCGGTCAGCGGAATGGAGACGGCGTTCGACGCCGCGAACACGGTGATGACCCACGTGCCCTCGTTGACGGACACGCCGAGATTGCCGGAGATCGTCGGGATCGCGACATTGGCGATCGACGAATCCAGCACGTTCATGAAGGTGGCGAGCGCCACCGCGAAGGTGGCGAGGACAAGCTTGCCGCCCTGGAGCGGCGGAGGCGGTGCTGGCGCAGTGGACGTCGGCGGTGTGCTCATGCAGCTCGTGATCGATGGGTTCGAGACGCCAGTGTGCCTGCGTTGCAAAAAGGCTGCTTATCCGAATGGCCGATGCCCGGCAAATGGATCGATCCGAAACAGGTATCGACGTGTTGACACATTATGGATCCTACGAATAGCATCTCTGTATCTACACGTATCTACGTCGCTTGAGGACATCATGCCAAAGCAGATCCTAAAACGTTGGGGCAATAGTCTTGCGGTGCGCATTCCTGCCAACATTGCCAGCGAACTTTCATTGGAGGAGGGACAGGAAGTGCATGTGGACGTTGAGGATGGACACGTTTCGGTGCGGCCGCATCGGGCGATCCGGCGTTTTTCGCGCGAACGGCTGATTCAGCAATTTCGCGAGGGCACGCTCGAGCGGCACGAGGAGATCGACTTCGGCGATCCCGTCGGCGACGAGTGGGGCGGTCCGGGAGACCCGACGCGCGAGGGTCTCGAATGAAAGATGGAATTCCAGATGCGGGCGACGTGGTGAGATTGCACGTCGGCCCGGCGAGAGGCCATGAGCAGGATGGCTATCGCGCGGTGCTCGTGATCTCCGATATCGTGATGAACGACATCACAGGCCGCTTCACGGGGCTGCCGATCACGTCGACGATTCGCGGCTGGGAAACCGAAGTGCCCATCGCGAGCCTCAAGCGCCCGGGCGTCGCGCTCGTCGATCAGCTTCGCAGTTGGAGCCATCTCCACAGGGAACTCGCGTTCCGTGGCGAGACGGTTACCGAAGAAGAACTCGATGCGGCGAAATACGCAATTCGCGCCTTTCTGCAGCTATGAATGCAGGCGCGCGACGAATACGCCGACGCGCGCCCGCCGCTTCACTTCGTCGAAATATCGATATTCCCCAGATACTTCTTCGCGTACTTGTCGATCGTCCCGTCCGCCTTGACCTTTTCGATCGCCGCGTTGAGTTTCGTCTTCAGCGCATCGTCGCCCTTGCGCACGCCGTAAGCGATGCCGCTGCCGAGAATCTTGTCGTCGCGAACCGGCGCGCCGACGAACGCAAAGCCTTCGCCATCCGGCTTCGACAGGAACCCGCTCTGTCCCGCCGGCGCGAGCACGAGCGTCCCGTCGAGACGGCCGGACTTCAGATCCGCATACACCTGATTCTGGTCCTGATACGGCACGACCTTCACGCCTTCGTTCTCCCAGTGCGCCTTCGCGAACGTCTCCTGAATCGAGCCTTGCAACACGCCCACGCTCTTGCCCTTCAGCGATGCCGACGTCGGTTCCAGGCCGCTGCCCTTCTTCGCGATCAGTTGCGTCGGCACGCGATACACGACCGTCGTGAAATCGATCGCCTGGCGACGTTGCTCGGTCGCGTTCATCGCGGAGTTGATCGCGTCGAACTTGCGGCCCTGCAGCGCGGGAATCAGGCCGTCGAACGACGTCTCGACCCACTTGCACTGCATCTTCGCGGCGGCGCAGACCGCGTTGCCGACGTCGATGTCGAGCCCTTGCAACTCGCCCGTCGACGATTTCGATTCGAACGGCGGATATTGCGCTTCCAGTCCGAAGCGCAGCGTATCGGCGGCGAGCGCTGCACCGCTCGCGAACGTGCATGCGAAGAACAAGGCGCTGGCGATGTGTTTGAGTTTCATCGTGTTGGTCTCCAGAAAAGTCGTCAGATCGAACAAAGGCGGCGCGCGCCTTCGACGAGCGTGTCGTCGTCCTTCGCGAACGAAAGACGGATCAGGTGGTTATCGGTGCCGTCGGTGTAGAACGCGGACAGCGGAATCGTCGCGACGCGCGCCTCGCGGATCAGGCGCAGCACGAAGTCGCTGTCGGATTCGTTCGAGATCGCGTCGTACCGCGCCAGCATGAAGAAACTGCCGGCGCTCGGCAACAGTTCGAGGCGCGAGCCCTTCAGCGACTCGGCAAGCAGATCGCGCTTGTGCTGGTAGAACGGCCCGAGATTCAGATAGCTCGATTCGTCCGCGAGCGCTTCGGCGAACGCCATCTGCATCGGCGTATCGGCGGAAAAGGTCATGAACTGGTGGATCTTGCGAATCTCGGACGTCAGCGCGGCGGGCGCGAGACAGTAGCCGACGCGCCAGCCCGTCACGTGATACGACTTGCCGAACGACGACACGATCACGCTGCGTTCAGCCAGCTCGGGATAGCGCGCCATGCCGTGATGCGGCGCGCCATCGAACACGACGTGTTCATAGACCTCATCCGACAGCACGATGATCTTCGTGTCGCGCGTGAGTGCGGTCAGCCGTGCGATGTCGGCGTCCGTGAACGCGCTGCCCGTCGGATTGTGCGGCGTATTGACGAGAATCATGCGCGTGCGCGGCGTGATCGCAGCGGCAACTTCGTCCCAGTCGATGTGGAAATTCTCGGCCGAGAGCTTGATCGCGACGGGCGTGGCGCCCTGCAACTGCACGATCGGCGCATAGCTGTCGAAGGAAGGCTCGAAGTAGATGACCTCGTCGCCGGGATGCACGAGCGCGCTGATCGTCGCGTACAGGCCTTCGCTCGCGCTCGCCACCACGGTGACTTCCGTGCCCGGATCGTAATGCGCGCCGTACAGCTTCTGTGTCTTCACGGCAATCGCTTCGCGCAGCGCGAGCACGCCGGACATCGGCGAGTACTGGTTATGTCCTGCCCGCATGGCTCGCTCGACGCCTTCGATCAGCTTCGGATCGCAGGCGAAGTTCGGCGCGCCCTGCGACAGGTTGAGCGCGTGATGCTCCTCGGCCAACTGGCCTATGACGGTGAAAATGGTCGTGCCGACATTCGGCAGCTTCGACTCGGGAATGCAGGCGCTATGCACGGCAAGTGTCTCCGGAATTGCGGTTCGGCGATGATTGCCGTCGATTCAACCGCAGCAATAAAGCGCGGACAATCGAAACTTTGTCATACTAGCCATGCTTGCAGATCATGGCTACATGCCAAAAACCCGATGCCTCCGATGAAACCGCTGCCCTCGCTCGACGTGCTCAAAACCTTTCTGGTCGTCGCCCAGAAGCTGAATTTCACGCGCGCGGCCGAGGTGCTGAACGTGACGCAGGGCGCGGTCAGCCGGCAGATCGCCGGACTGGAGGCGCATCTCGGTTACGCGCTTTTCACGCGGCAGGCGCGCGGGCTCGCGTTGACGCATCACGGCGCGCTGCTCGTCGCGCCGCTGCAACAGGCGTTCACGCATATCGACGATGCGCTGGCGAAAGGCGGCGCGCAATCCGGCATTCTGCGCGTGAAGTGCCCGACCTGCGCGATGCGCTGGATCCTGCCGCGCGTCATCCGCTTGCAGAACGAGCGGCCGGAGCTGGTGGTGGAGGTGACGGCGTCGGTGTCGCACGGCGTCGAGTTCGGCGCGGAGCCGTTCGATGCGGCGATCGTCTTCGGCGCCGCGCCGTCGCTCAAGGGCGTGACGGCGGATCATCTGTTCGATGAAGTGCTGACGCCGGTTTGCGCGCCCGAATTGTGGAAGCCGAAGAAGCACGCCGCGCCCACGCCCGGCGATCTCGCCGGCAAGACGCTGCTGCATCCCACGCGCGACCGCCGCGACTGGCTTCTGTGGCTCGGCGCTTACGGCTACACGGGCCTGCCGTCGACGAAAGCGCAGCATTTCGACACGCTCGATCTGGCGATGTCCTCGGCGATGCAGGGTCTGGGCGTGACGATCGGCGATGTCTCGCTGATCGAGGAAGACTTGCGCGCGAAGCGCGTGATCGCGCCGTTCCCGCTATGCGTGACGAGCGGCGCGGCCTATTACCTCGCGTATCCGGAGCGGCCCGCGCCGTCGCCCGCCTTGCAGCAATTCGTGCAATGGCTGGGCGACGAGGCGGCGCACACACGCAAAAGGCTGGAGGCCCGGACGCACGCGGCCCAGGCCTGAAGCGTCATTACATGCCGTGCTTGGTGACGACCGACGCCCACTGTCCGTTCTTCACCTGATACAGCGTCGACGAAGCGTTCTTCAGCGCGCCGTTGCTGTCGAAGGCGATCGGCCCGGTGATGCCTTCGAACGAGTTCGACTTCAGCACCGGCCGGTACACGTTCGGATCGATGGAATTGGCCTTCTGCATCGCGTTGATCGCGGCCCACGCGGCGTCGTAGCCGAACGGCGCATACGAAAGAATCGCGACGCCGAAGCGCTTCTGGAACTTGTCGGCGAACGCCTTGCCTTCGGGCAGCTTGTCGAGCGGACTGCCGTATTCCCACGCCTGCGCGCCCTCGGCGGCATCGCCCGCGAGCTTGAGGAAATCGGCGTCCATCACGCCGCCGCCGCCCACGAACTGCGCGTTCATGCCGAGTTGCTTCATCCGCTTGACGACCGCCGCCGCCTGCCGGTCGAGGCCGCCGAAGAAAATCAGATCCGCGTTGGCCGCCTTGATGCGCGTGAGCTGCGCGCTGAAGTCGACGGTCTGGTTGTCGCTGTACTCGCGCGTGACGATCGTGCCGCCCTTCGCCTTCACCGCCTTCTCGAACTCGTCGGCCTCGCCCTGACCGAACGCCGTGCGGTCGTCGATGATCGCGATGCGCTTCGCCTTCGTCGTCGTCACCGCGTAGACGCCGGCGTTGCCCGCGTTCTGCGCGTCGCTCGAAATCACCGTGAACATGTTCTCGAGGCCGCGCGTCGTGATGGTCGGATTGGTCGCGGCTGGGTCGATGGTCGGGATGCCGGCGCTGTTGTAGATCGGCGAGGCGGGCAGCGTCGTGCCCGAATTGAAGTGTCCGACGACGACCACCACGCCGTCATCGACGAGCTTCTGCGCCGCCTGCACGCCGACGCGCGGGTCGGCCTGATCGTCTTCCGCGCGGATCTCGAACTTCGCCGTCTTGCCGCCGATCGTGATCTTCTTCGCGTTGGCTTCGTCGAGCGCGAGCTGCACGCCGTTCTGGAGGTCCTTCCCGTAACCCGCGTTCGCGCCGGTCAGCGGCGCGGCAAAACCCACTTTCACCGTCAGTTCGTCTGCGCTCGCGGCGAAGGGCGCGGCGGCGAATGCAGCCGTGGCGCAAGCCACGAGCCACGCCAGAGGTTTGGTACGGATGCGCATGGTTTTGCTCTCCTTTTTGATTTGGCAATCGAATGGAACACGACCGGTTCAGTGCCGGCAAGACGGACTTGCCCTCAAAGGCCGGCAATCCGGCGATGAAAGCAGCCGCTTCGCGCGCGGCCCGGCACAGGCAGCGGACATGCGCAATGTAGAAAACCAATTTGGCCGCGTCTTGGTGTTAAGTCGCGCGTCCGATGCGGATTTCGGCACAGGCCCGATTCGCCCCGATCGCACGCCCGGAGCGGCTTGGCGCGTTTCGCCGCCGCGCCGCGCGCGACGATTCCCGACGATCTTCGAGCCGCGTCTATCGCGCCGATTGAGAATCCCTCGCTTGACAAAGTGCATATGCACTCATATTCTGCGGGACATGACTTCCAACTCTTCTCCTCTCGACTGCAACTGCTTCGCGATCCGTCAGGCGGCGCGTTATGTGTCGCAGATGTACGAGCGGCATCTGACCGCGGTCGGCATCACGGCGGCGCAGTTCACGATTCTGGCGTCGATCGGGCGCAGGCCCGGCGTGCAGATGGCCGAGCTCGCCGACTCGATGGTGATGGACCGTACCACGCTCGTGCGCGCGCTCAAGCCGTTGCAGCGTGACGGGCTGGTCGAAGCGGCGCAGGAATCGGCCAGCTCGCGCGCGGTCGGCTTGCGGCTGACGGCAACCGGGCGCGACACGCTCGTGAAGGCGTCGGCGCAATGGCGCGCCGCGCAGGCGGAATTCGAAGCGAAGTTCGGCGAGAAGCGCGCAAAGGCGCTGCGCCAATCGCTGTTCGAACTGACGACGATGGAGTGAGTGGCATAGAGCAGGCTCGCCGTGCGCGGGCCTTTTTCGTATCGATATCAGTGCATATGCACAGTTTGATGGAGCACACCATGCGGATCAAAGGAAAAGTCGTTCTCGTCACCGGCGCCAATCGCGGCCTCGGCAAGCAATTCGCGAAGTCGCTCGTCGAAGCGGGCGCGGCGAAGGTCTATGCCGCCGCTCGCGATCCGAAGAGCGTCGATATTCCCGGCGTCCAGGCGATCCGCCTCGACGTAACCAACGCCGCCGATATCGCGGAAGCGGCCGCGACCTATACCGACGTGCAGGTGATCGTCAACAACGCGGGCGTGACGACGCGCGGCCTGCTCGTCGATCCGGCATCGACGCAAGGCATCCGCGATCTGCTGGAGATCAACACGTTCGGCCCGATCGCGCTCACGCAGGCGTTCGCGCCCGCGCTGAAGAAGAACGGCGGCGGCGCGGTCGTCAACGTTCTTTCGGTGCTGAGCTGGGTCTCGTTGCCGGCGGGCGGCGCGTATCACATCTCGAAGGCGGCGGCGTGGGCAGCCACGAACGCATTGCGCGAGGAACTGCGCGAGCAGGGCACGCTCGTCGTGGCGGCGCACCCCGGCTATATCGATACCGACATGACCGCGCAGGTCACCGCGCCGAAGTCCACGCCGGAGCATGTGGTGAACGAAGTGCTCGCCGCGCTGGAAAAGAACCAGGAAGAAGTGCTCGTCGATGAAACCGGCCGCGCGGTAAAGCAGTCGCTCTCGACCGACACGCCCATCTATCTCACCGGCATTCCCCGCTAAGCGAGGCAACGACATGTTCGTGCAAGACATCGTTTTGTGTCATCCGGTGCGTACGGCGATCGGCGCGTTCAACGGCGCGTTGAAGGACACGCCCGCCGTCGATCTCGGCGCGGCGGCCATCGCTGAAACGCTGCGGCGCGCAGGCAAGGCGCTCGATCCCGCGTCGATCGATTCGGTCGTGTTCGGCAATGTGATCCAGGCCGGCAACCGCATGAATCCGGCGCGGCAGGCGTCGGTCGGCGGCGGCGTGCCGGTTTCGGTGCCCGCGCTGGCCGTGAATCGCGTGTGCGGTTCGGGCGCGCAGGCCATCGCGACAGCCGCGACCGAAATCGCGGCGGGCGTCGCCACGCTCGCCATCGCGGGCGGCATGGAGAACATGGATCGCGCGCCGTATCTGCTCGACGGCGGGCGGCGCGGCTATCGCATGGGCAATGCGCAGATTTACGACAGCATGCTGCGCGACGGTCTCGTCGATGCCTTCTCGGGCGAGCATTCGGGCTGGCACACCGAAGATCTCGTGACGAAGCTGGATATCACGCGTGAAGCGCAGGATCGCTGGGCCGAGCGTTCGCAACAGTCGTTCGCGGCCGCGCAGCGGGACGGCCTGTTCGATGCGGAAATCGTCGGCGTCGATGTGAAGGCGGGCCGCGAAACGGTCGCGTTCGCGCGCGACGAGCAGCCGCGCCCGGACACGACGCTCGCGACGCTTGCAAAGCTGCGCCCGGCGTTTCGCCCCGACGGCACGATCACGGCGGGCAATGCGCCGGGGCTGAACAGCGGCGCATCCGCGATGATCGTGACGAGCCGCAAGGAAGCCGAGGCACGCGGCATCGAACCGTTCGTGCGGCTCGCGGCGTTCGGCGTGGCGGCAGTCGAACCGGGCATGTTCGGACTCGGGCCGGTGCCCGCCGTGCAGCAGGCATTGCAGCGCGCGGGCTGGACCCTCGCCGATGTCGAGCGCTTCGAGATCAACGAAGCCTTCGCGGCGGTGCCGATCGCGGTGGCGAGGACGCTCGGCGTGCCGGAAGACATCGTCAACGTGGAGGGCGGCGCGATTGCGCACGGGCATCCGATCGGCGCGACCGGCGCGGTGCTCACGACGCGTCTCGCCCACGCGATGCGCCGCGACGGCGTGAAGCGCGCGATCGTCACGCTGTGCATCGGCGGCGGACAGGGCATCGCGCTCGCGCTGGAGACGATCGCGTAACGTGGGTCAGGGCTTCGCCGCCTTCTGCATCTCATCGAATCCCGCCGCGGCCTGCTGCACGTCCGGCGGGAAGTCGTCCATCTCCATCACCTGGCGCACTTCGATCATCTCCGTGTCCGATCCCGGACAACGCTTCGCCCATTCGATCGCTTCCTCGCGCGACTTCACCTGAAGCATCCAGTAGCCGCCGAGCACTTCCTTCGCTTCGGCGAACGGTCCGTCGGTGACGCGCGGCTTGCCGCCTTCGAACGTGACGCGCGCGCCCATCGACGGCGGATGCAGTCCGTCGAGCGCGAGCAGCACGCCGGCCTTCTGCAATTCCTCGTTGTACTTCATCATGGCGGCGACCGCGTCCGCGCTCGGCATCGTGCCCGGTTGCGCGCTTTCGTAGCCGCGCGGGATCATCAGCATCATGAATCGCATGTGGATCGCTCCTTCAAAAGAGTGTATTGGTGTCGGGCGTCATCTACCCGCTCGCACATTACGACGAGCAACATCGCACGGGATCGACACATGCGTGTGAATTTCTGTCTTAAGCGTTTGTCCCTAGTCGATTGCTGTTGCCATCGCGCTCGTCCGATCAAATAATGTAATCCATTACATCTCGATCGCCGCGAGCGACGCCGCAATGTCAGATACGGTTCGTCCACGTGAGGAAGTATCGATTGCCGACGTCGCCGAGCGCGCGGGCGTGTCGGTCGCCACGGTATCGCGCGTGCTCAACGGGCACACGAACGTTCGCGAGGCGACACGCGAAAGAGTCCGCGAGGCGGTCGCGGCGAGCGGCTATCGCATCAACGAGCTCGCGCGCAATCTGCGCACGGCGGAAAGCCGCCTGCTGCTCACGATGGTCCCCGACTTCGGCAACCCGTTCTACGCGGCGATCGTGCGCGGCATCGACAGCGTCGCGCGCCAGAACGGCTACTTCATGCTGTTGTGCGACACCGGCGCGGACCCGCTGCGCGAGCGAAGCTATTTCGATCTCCTGCGCGGCCGCCGCGCCGATGGCGCGATCTGCCTCGATCCCGCCGCCGTGCAAAAGGCGCTCGCCGAAGAAGCGTCGGCGTTGCCGTGGGTCGCGTGCTGCGAGTTCGATCCTGCCGCGGGCGTGCCGTATGTCGGCATCGACAACCATCTCGCCGCGGGCGATGTCGTGCGCTATCTGACGGCCAAGGGTCATCGGCGCATCGCGCTCATCAACTCGGGACAAGGTTATCTGTATGGACGTCAGCGGCTCGCGGGCTATCGCGATGCGCTGATCGACGCGGGCATCGAGCCGCGCGCCGAGTGGTTGATCGAGCTCGACAGTCTCGACTACGACGCCGGCGAACGCGCGGCCGCGCAACTCGCGGCACTCGGCGATGCGAGACCGACCGCCGCCTTCGCCGTCTCCGACACGCTCGCCATCGGCGTGATGAACGGCTTTCGCGGCGCGGGCCTGGCGGTGCCGGAAGATGTCGCCGTCGTCGGCTTCGACGATATCGCCGTCGCCGCGCATGTCGATCCGCCTTTGACCACCGTCTCGCAGCCGATGCAATTGCTCGGCGAAACCGCCGCCGATCTCCTGCTCCAGCGCCTGCGCGATCCGCGCGCCGAGGTGCCGGGCGTGCTGCTGCCGCATCGGCTGATTCGCCGAAGGAGCGCGTGACGATGAGCCTCGCCGTGCGCTTTCAAGGCATCGAAAAGCAGTTCGGGCCGGTGCGCGTGCTGCACGGCGTCACCTTCGATATCGCGCCGGGCCGCATCTACGGATTGCTCGGCGAGAACGGCGCGGGCAAATCCACGTTGATGAAGATCCTCGCCGGCTACGAGCGCGCGAACGCGGGCGAGCTTTATATCGATGAGCGCCAGCGCGACTTCACGAGTTCACGCGATGCCGAGCATGCGGGCATCGTGCTGATTCACCAGGAACTGAATCTCGCGGACCATTTGAGCATCACGCAGAACATGTTCCTCGGGCACGAGCTGAAGAAAGGCTTCTTCCTCGACGAACCCGCGATGCGCGAAGCCGCGCGTGCACGACTGAGCGACGTCGGCCTGCACAAGAATCCGGATACGAAGGTGCGCGACCTGATCGTCGCGGAGAAGCAGCTGGTCGAGATCGCGAAGGCGATGCTGCGCGACGCGCGGCTGCTCATCATGGACGAGCCGACCGCGACGCTGACGCCATCGGAGACACAGCGTCTGTTCGGCCTGATGGCGCGTCTGAAGGATGCGGGCACGACCATCGTCTATATCTCGCACAAGCTCGACGAAGTGGAGCGCGTGACCGACGAAGTGATCGTGATGCGCGATGGCCGCTTCGTCGCGCGCGCGCCGACCCACGAGCTCACGCGTCAGCAGATGGCGAATCTGATGGTCGGCCGCGAAGTCTCCGACATGTTTCCCGACAAGCCTTCGCTTGCCGCGGATGCGCCGGTCGCATTCGAGGTCGAAGGGGCGTCGGTGCCCGGCTGGGCGGAGGGCATCGGCTTTTCGGTGAAGAAGGGCGAAGTGTTCGGCTTCGCGGGGCTCGTCGGCGCGGGACGCACGGAATTGTTCGAGGCGCTCGTCGGCTTGCGGCCATTGAGCGCGGGCCGCGTCGTGATCGATGGAAAAACCGTCAGCCTGAAGAATCCGCGCGAAGCGATGAGACAGGGCCTCACGTACCTGAGCGAGGATAGAAAAGGACGCGGACTGCACGTCGACATGGCGCTGAAAGACAACCTGACGATGATGACGCTGGAGCGCTATGCGCATCCATTCATCGACATGCACGCCGAACGCGATGCATTGAAAAAAGCGGTGAACGATTTCGGCATTCGCACGGGCAACACGTCGATTCGCGCGCGCATGCTGTCGGGCGGCAATCAGCAGAAGCTCGCGCTCGCGAAGTTCCTGAATCCCGATCCGCGCGTGATCGTGCTCGACGAACCGACACGCGGCGTCGATGTCGGCGCGAAACGCGACATCTATTTTCTGATTCACCGGCTGGCCGCCGAGGGCCGCGCGGTGATCGTGATTTCATCCGAGCTGATCGAGTTGATCGGCTTGTGTCATCGCGTCGCGGTGATGCGCGCGGGCGAACTCGTCACGACGCTCGGCATGGATCTTTTGACCGAAGAGAGGTTGATCGCGCATGCGACCGGCACACACTGAAGACATCGGAAGCGAGAGCCGCCTTTCCGCCGCTGCACGCTTTCTGTTCGGCGTCGGGCCGCTGATCGGGCTGATCGCGTTGTGCATCGGCGGCACGCTGCTCAATGGCGACTTCGCCACCCTCGACAACGCGATGAACGTGCTCACGCGCACGTCGTTCATCGGCATCATCGCGGTGGGCATGACCTTCGTGATCATCTCGGGCGGCATCGATCTGTCGGTCGGTTCGATGGCCGCGCTGATCGCGGGCAGCATGATCTACATGATGAACGCGCTCATGCAGGGCTTTCATGGGCACGCGGTGCCGCCGCTTCTGATCATCGCGCTGGGCGTCGTGCTCGCGCTCGTGCTCGGCGCGCTGTTCGGCTTCGCGCACGGCGTGCTCGTGACGAAAGGGCGCATCGAGCCGTTCATCGTCACGCTGGGCACGCTCGGCATCTTTCGCGCGCTGCTTACGTGGCTCGCGGACGGCGGCGCGCTCACGCTCGACAACTCGCTCGTCGATCTTTACGGGCCGGTTTATTACGCGAGCCTGTTCGGGGTGCCGGTGCCGATCTGGATCTTCCTGATCGTCGCGGCGGGCGGCGCGCTCGTGCTCAATCGCACGGTATATGGACGGCATGTTCAGGCGATCGGTTCGAGCGAGCAGGTCGCGCGTTATGCGGCCATTCGCGTGGATCGCGTGAAGATCGTCACGTATGTGCTGCTGGGCTTGTGCGTGGCCGTCGCGACGATTCTGTACGTGCCGCGCCTAGGCTCTGCCACACCGACGACGGGCCTCTTGTGGGAACTCGAAGCGATCGCGTCCGTCGTGGTCGGCGGCACCGCGTTGAAGGGTGGCGAAGGGCGCGTGATCGGCACGGTCATCGGCGCGATTCTGCTTTCGGTCATCAACAACATCCTGAACCTGACGAGCATCATCAGCGTGTATCTGAATGCGGCGGTGCAGGGCGCCGTGATCATCCTCGTAGCAGTTTTGCAGCGCGGTCGTCGTTAATGCCTACAAATCCGGAGACATCGTCATGAATAAAATGCTTCGCGCGCTCGGCGCGCTCACGCTCGCGGCAAGCGCGTTCGCCGCCGTATCGTCGTCCGCTCATGCCGACGAAAAGGTCGTGCTCGGCGTCGCCATTCCGACCGCGGATCACGGCTTCACGGGCGGCATCGTGTGGTGGGCCAACGAGGCGAAGAAGGAACTGGAGAAGGCGCATCCTGACCTGAAGGTGATCGTGAAGACGGCCGGCACCGCGCCCGAGCAGGCGAACCAGTTGCAGGATCTCGTGACGGTCAACAAGATCAACGCGCTCGTGATCTTCCCGCAGGAATCGGCGTCGCTCACGCAGCCTGTCGCGCAGGTGAAGAAGAAAGGCGTGTACGTGACGGTGGTCGATCGCGGTCTCACTGATACCAGCGCGCAGGATGCCTATGTCGCCGGCGACAACACCGCGTTCGGCAAGATTCCCGCCGAGTATCTCGCGAAGACGCTGAACGGCAAGGGCGATATCGTCGCGCTGCGCGGCATTCCGACGACCCTCGACAACGAGCGCTGGACCGCGTTCGAAGGCGTGATCAAGCAGCATCCGGACATGAAGATTCTCGATGCGAAATACGCGAACTGGAACCGCGACCCCGCCTTCAAGGTGATGCAGGACTATCTCACGCGCTTCAAGCATATCGACGCCGTCTGGGCCGCCGACGACGACATGATGGTCGGCGTGCTGAAGGCGATCGATCAGGCGAAGCGCACGGACATCAAGATCGTCTTCGGCGGCGCGGGATCGAAGGAAGCCGTGAAGCGCATCATGGATGGCGACAAGCGCGTGCAGGCCGACGTGTCGTATTCGCCGAAGTTCATCTACGACGCGATCAAGCTCACCGCCGAGGCGCGTCTAAAGGGCGACAAGCTGCCGCCGACGACGATCATCCCGTCGGTGCTCATCACGAAGGACAACGCCAAGCAGTTCTACTTCCCGAACTCGCCGTTCTGATGCGCGAAGGCCGTTCACCCGGCCTTCTTTCTCTTGGAGGCGAACGATGAAGACCATCAAGGGGCCGGCGATATTTCTCGCGCAGTTCATGGGCGACCGGCCGCCGTTCGATACGTTGAAGAACCTCGCGTCGTGGGCGGGTTCGCTCGGTTACGAGGGCATCCAGGTGCCCGCCGATCCGCGTCTGATCGATCTGGAACAAGCCGCATCGAGCGATGCCTATTGCGACGACATCCGCCGCACGGTGGACGACGCGGGCGTCGCGATCACGGAATTGTCCACGCATCTGCAAGGGCAGTTGATCGCGGTGCATCCCGCCTACGACACGTTGTTCGATGGCTTCGCCGCGCCGCACGTGCGCGGCAATCCCGCGGCGCGCACGGAATGGGCGATATCGCAACTGAAGCTCGCGGCGGCCGCGTCGAAGCGTCTGGGCCTGAGTGCGCACGTGACGTTTTCGGGCGCGCTCGCGTGGCCGTACGTCTATCCGTGGCCGCAGCGTCCGGCGGGTCTCGTCGAAGCCGCATTCGACGAGCTCGCGAAACGCTGGCGTCCGATTCTCGATGAGTTCGATCGCGCGGGCATCGACGTGTGCTACGAACTGCATCCCGGCGAGGATCTCCACGATGGCGTCACGTTCGAGCGCTTTCTCGCGGCGGTGGACGATCATCCGCGCGCGAATATCCTGTTCGATCCGAGTCACTTCGTGCTTCAGCAACTCGATTACCTCGCGTTCATCGATATCTATCACCCGCGCATCAAGGCGTTTCATGTGAAGGACGCGGAGTTCCGGCCGAACGGAAAGCAGGGCGTGTATGGCGGCTATTCGGGATGGACCGATCGCGCGGGACGTTTTCGTTCCCTGGGCGATGGCCAGATCGATTTCAAGGCGATTTTCTCGAAGATGGCGCAATACGATTTTCCCGGCTGGGCCGTGCTCGAATGGGAGTGCGCGCTGAAGCATCCGGAAGACGGCGCGCGCGAGGGCGCGGTGTTTATCCGCGATCGCATCATCCGCGTGGCCGAGCGTGCGTTCGATGATTTCGCCGGCAGCGGCGCAAGCCGCGAGCAGTTGCGCGGCGTGCTCGGTATCGAAGACAAAGCGGGAGACAAAGCGGGAGACAAGCAATGAACCGCGTGCGACTGGGCATGGTCGGCGGCGGCGAGGGCGCGTTCATCGGCGCGGTGCATCGCATGGCCGCGCGGCTCGATGATCGTTACGAGCTGGTGGCGGGCGCGTTGTCGTCGGATGCGCGGCGTGCGGCTGCGAGCGCGGCGGCTATCGGCCTTACGCGCAGCTACGACGATTATCGCGAGATGGCGCGCACCGAGGCCGGGCGCTCGGACGGCATCGAGGCGGTGGCGATCGTCACGCCGAATCATCTGCATGCGCCGATCGCGACGGCGTTTCTCGAGGCCGGCATACACGTGATCTGCGACAAGCCGCTGGCCGTGTCGCTCGATGAAGGCGAGGCGCTGGCGAAACTCGCGCGCGAGAAGGATCGCGTGTTCGCGGTGACGTATACGTACACGGGCTATCCGCTCGTGCGTCACGCGCGCGGGATGGTGCGGCGTGGCCTGCTCGGCGATATCCGCGTCGTGCAGGTGGAGTACGCGCAGGACTGGCTGTCGCTGCCCGTCGAGACGCAGGCGAACCGGCAGGCGGTGTGGCGCACCGATCCGGCGCTGGCCGGTCCGGCGGGCTGTCTCGGCGATATCGGCACGCATGCGTATCAGCTCGCGGAGTACGTGACGGGCATGAGGCCGGCGGAGTTGTCGGCGGACGTGACGACGTTCGTGCCGAATCGCCGTGTCGACGATCACGTGCAGGCGATGTTCCGCTATGCCGGCGGCGCGCGCGGGATGCTGTGGGCGAGCCAGGTCGCGGCGGGCGAGGAGAACGCGCTGCGCCTGCGTGTGTACGGCACGAAGGCGGGCATCGCATTCGATCAAGAGACGCCGAACGAGTTGTGGTTCACGCCGATAGGAGGCGCGTCGGAGCGGATTACGCGCGGCCGCGTGCAAAGCTCCGAAGCGCTGCATGCGACGCGCGTGCCGGCCGGGCATCCTGAAGGGTATCTGGAAGCGTTCGCGCAGGTTTATACGGATGCGGCGGCGTGCATCGCGAGCGGAACGACACAAGGGGATGACTGGCTCACGACTGTCGAGGACGGGGTGGCGGGATTGAGGTTCGTGGATGCGGTGTTGAGGAGTAGCGAGAGGAATGCTGAGTGGGTGACGCTAGGGTGATCTGAAAACAAAACGGGGCAACTCGATGAGTTGCCCCGTTCCGGGCAGACTGTCAGACCGTCAGTCCGTCACGCCCAGTTCGCGTGAAAACTCCCCGCCTTGTCCACGCGTTCGAACGTATGCGCGCCAAAGAAATCCCGTTGCGCCTGCACGAGATTCGCGGGCAGCCGCTCCGAGCGATACGCATCGAAATAGGCAATCGCCGACGAGAACGCGGGCACCGGAATCCCCGCCTTCACCGCCGCGACGACCACATCGCGCAATGCGTCCTGATACTTCGCGGCGATATCGCTGAAATACGGATCGAGCAGCAGATTCGCGAGCTGCGGATTCTTGTCATACGCATCCGTGATCTTCTGCAGGAAGCGCGCGCGGATGATGCAGCCCGCGCGGAAGATCTTGGCGATCTCGCCGTAATGCAGGTCCCACTTGTATTCTTCCGATGCCGCGCGCAACTGCGCGAACCCTTGCGCATACGACACGATCTTGCTGAGATACAACGCGCGCCGCACCGACTCGACGAACGCCGTGCGATCGCCATCGAACTGGGGCGCGGGGCCGCTCAGCACCTTGCTCGCCGCCACGCGCTGATCCTTCAGCGAAGAAAGCACGCGCGCGAACACGGCTTCGGTAATCAAAGGCAGCGGCGCGCCGAGATCGAGCGCGTTCTGGCTCGTCCACTTGCCGGTGCCTTTTTGCGCGGCGCGGTCGAGAATCACATCGACGAGATCCTTGCCGGTTTCATCGTCCTTCTTCGCGAAGATCTTCGACGTGATCTCGATCAGATAGCTGTCCAGCTCGCCCTGATTCCACTCGACATACACCTTGCCGAGTTCTTCGTTCGACAAACCGGCGACGCGCTTCAGCACGTCATAGCTCTCGGCGATCAGTTGCATGTCGCCGTACTCGATGCCGTTGTGCACCATCTTCACGAAATGGCCCGCGCCGTCCGGACCCATGTAGGCGACGCATGGCTCGCCATCCGGCGCCTTCGCCGCGATCTCGGTGAGGATCGGCGCGACGAGTTCGTAGGCTTCCTTCTGTCCGCCCGGCATGATCGACGGGCCTTTCAGCGCGCCTTCCTCGCCGCCCGACACGCCCGTGCCGATGAAATGCAGGCCCGACTTCGCGAGATCCTGATTGCGGCGGATGGTGTCGGTGAAATGCGTGTTGCCGCCGTCGATGAGAATGTCGCCTTTCTCCAGCAGCGGACGCAACGAAGCGATGGTCTCGTCGGTGCCGGCGCCCGCCTTCACCATCATCAGGATGCGGCGCGGCTTTTCCAGCGACTCGACGAACTCTTCGAGCGTGTAGGTCGGTACGAGCTTCTTGTCGGGATGTTCGGCAATCAGTTCGTCGGTTTTGGCGCGGCTGCGGTTGTAGACCGAAACGGCGTGACCGCGGCTCTCGATGTTCAAGGCCAGATTGCGGCCCATGACGGCGAGGCCCACCACGCCGATAGCTTGTTTGCTCATGCTTGATCTCCGGATAACCGAAGCGGACGCGGCTCGTGGCGCGGCTTCGGGATGAAAACGTGTCGATGGGAGCGGCGCTCGCGTGAGAGGTCGTCTCGGGTTCGATCGGCGGCTCGACGGGCCGTGCGGCGATCCAATCGTCTTGCGCGAGCGCAGACCGCCCCGAATTTACCACTTCGAGCCGCATCCGGCAGGGCGCGCGCCGGACGATCGAGCGCGCGGCGCCTCGGCGTCTTAGAATGAACGCCCGCAACGAGCACGCCGCGAAGGCCACTTGAAACATGCCGCCCTCCCGGCGCGCGCGCAGCCATCATTACTCCGTCTACGTGATCGAACTCGCCGGCGCCGTCTGGAACGAAGCGCGCTTTCGCCGCGCGAATCCGGACTACGTGATCGGCATGCCGTTCGTCTACGTGGGCATGACGGGCATCGATCCCGACGTGCGCTTCGACAAGCACAAGGCGGGCATCCAGTCGAACCGCTACGTGCGCGATTTCGGGCTGCGGCTCCTGCCGCATTTGTACGAGATGTACAACCCGATGCCCTACGACGGCGCGCGCGACATGGAAGTGGAACTGGCGATCGGCTTGCGCGAAGCGGGCTATGGCGTGTGGCAGGCGTGAAGCGGTGCATCTGACCAACAAGGAGCAAGACATGCGGATTCTGGTAGTGGGCGCGGGGGCCATCGGCGGATATTTCGGCGCGCGGTTGCTCGAAGCGGGCAGGGACGTGACCTTCCTCGTGCGCGAGCGGCGCGCCGAGCGGCTGCGGCAATGCGGCCTGAAAGTGAAAAGCCCGGAGGGCGATCTCGCGTTCGCCTGTCCGCCGATGGTGCTCGCGAAAGACATCGACCAGCCATACGATCTCGTGCTGCTGAGCTGCAAGGCCTACGACCTGCAAGGCGCGATTGACTCCTTCGCGCCCGCGGTCGGTCCCGGCACCGCGATCCTGCCGCTCCTGAACGGCATGGGCCATCTCGACGCGCTCGATGCGCGCTTCGATCCGGCGAACGTACTCGGCGGCCAATGCGTGATCGCCGCGACGCTCGACGCCGAAGGCGAAATCCTGCATCTGAACAACATGCATTCGATGACCATCGGCGAACGCGGCGGCGGCCGTTCCGCGCGCATCGACGCCATCGCAGCGCAACTCGGTGGCGCGGGCTTCGATCTGAACGTGAGCGAGGACATCCTGCAATCGATGTGGGACAAGTGGGTGTTCCTCGCGACGCTCGCGACCGGCACGTGCCTGATGCGCGCGCCCATCGGCGACATTCTCGCGGCGCCGGGCGGCGAGGCGCTGCTCGTCCAGCTCTTCGACGAATGCCGCGGCATCGCCGCAGACAACGCGCACGCGCCGGGCGAGGCGGTCGTCGCGCGCGCCCGTGCGTTCTTCTCCGAGCGCGGCTCGCTGATGACCGCGTCGATGCTGCGCGATCTGGAGAACGGCGCGCCGATCGAGGCGGATCACATCGTCGGGGACTTGCTGGCGCGGCGTCGCACGGCGGTCGGTGGCTTGTCGGCGCTGGCGGTGGCCTATGCGCATTTGAAGTCCTACGAGGCACGCCGGACGCGCATGGCGCGCGCCTGAGCACGCACTCCTCGCCACTCGAGCGCCGCCGGAAAGGCGGCGCTTTTTTGTGTCCTGGACATCTCAAAAAATGACAATTCGGATTATTGACTGCCCAAATATTGACGTAGATTGAAGTTCATTGACGTCGATTGACGCTCGTGACAGTCGAGAAGATCGGCGTCGATAAATAATTCCGATTAGATTATTATTATTAAAAGCCCGTTCTTTCGACCGCGCAACGCTTTCAGCAATGTGCACGAAGACGCTTTGCTTTAAAACTTGTGTTTAAAGATTTACATAATAATCGTGATATATGTCGATCGGTAAAACAATGAGAAGAATATTTCAAAAAAACGAAGAGCCTCTCAACCGGAATATTAATTCGATTTCAAGGAGCGGCGTTGCATGTCAGAGAGACATCAAATGAAAAGCAAAAGTCCGCCGGTGATTCCCTCGCTCATCTGCCCGGGGATGCCATTGAATGGCGCGCAGATCGGCGTAATCGTCCGTATCATCGACTCCGATGCCTCCGTCTATGTCAATTATCTCGTGCAAACGCGTGACGGCACGCAATACTGCGCCCAGATGGACGTCCGGCGCCGGCACAACCGCCACGCGCTGATGCGCCTCGCACTTGAATCGGGACGTTTCGTGATGCTGGTTGGCGGAATAAACAGCTATGTGAGAACAGCGGTCGTCGGTGCTCCCGGTCATGCGCTTGTCGATGGCAGCGGCGATTCTCAGCCGAACGATGCGCGGACGGATCGGCCGTAAATATGCAGTGCCGCGTCGTGAAATAATCCGGACGCGCGCGAATCAATATTCATAAATGAGAAGGGTTACAAGTGAGACAGTTTGATAGTTCGGTCAATCTCAGCATTGTTCAGGGTGGCATTCCACTCACGGGTGTCAAGGGTGGATTTCTCACCCGCATTATCGATTCAAACGATTTCGACAAGGTCAATTTCGTCCTCAAAACAGGCGAGGGCGTCTTGTATTGCGGTCAGTTGAATATCGTCACTCACGAGAACCGAAACAAACTCCTGATGATGGCGCTGGATTACGGACTGCCGGTCGCGCTCTCCGGCGACGATTCCGGAGTCATCACCGGACTCGCCGTTGCACCGAGCGATTCGCCGATTCCGTCCCTGAGTTCCTCGTTTCTGAAATTGCAGGACAGCCGCACCGGCATGGTGGTGAGAATCGTCGACAAGGATCAAATCTCGGCGATCACCTATGTGCTCCAGACGAGCGACGGCTCGCGGTACTGCGCGCAGATGTGGCCCAACAGGGACAACTACGACAACCGAAACAGCCTTTTCATGATGGCGCTGCGAATGAACATCCCGGTGACAATCACGGGCGGCGCCAATCACGAGGTCACCGGGATCGCGATCGGATCGTAATATCCCTGCTCCGCGTCCGCCCGCTTTGGCACGCAGGCAAGCTTTCTGCTAATTTCATCGGCACGAAAGAGAGCAAGGACGAGCGTCATGAGCATGAATATCGAATACGCGAAGACCGCGCCCGGACGCGCGGATATCGATGCGCTGAGCGGCCCGATGGTCGTCGAATTCGGCACCGACTGGTGCGGCTTCTGCCGCGCCGCGCAGCCGCTGATCGCGCAGGCGTTCCAGGGTCACGGTGCTGTGAAGCACATGAAGATCGAAGACGGCAGCGGCCGCCCGCTCGGCCGCTCGTTTCGCGTGAAGCTTTGGCCGACGCTCGTCTTCATGCTCGGTGGCAAGGAAGTCGCGCGCCTCGTGCGCCCCGGCGATGTCTCCGAAATCCGCGACGCGCTCGCGCTCATCGACGAGCCGCTTGCGCAGTAGACCGCTCTGAGGGTTATTCCCCGGTCAACGTCTTTCTCGAAACTTGTATGATGACCCGATGACCTTACGAGCCTCGTCGAGTCGAATGTTCGAGAAGATTCCGCCGCGCGCGCTGTCCGACACGGTTGCGCAGCAATTGCAGAAGTTGATCGAGAAGGGCAGTTTCGCCGCGACCGGCAAGCTGCCGACCGAGGCTGTGCTCGCGCAGGAATTCGGCGTGAGCCGCACGGTGATCCGCGAAGCCATTTCGCGGCTGAAGAACGAAGGCATGGTCGAGCCGCGCCAGGGCAGCGGCGTGTTCATCGTGGAGCGGGCGGGCATCCGGCCGTTGCGCATCGATTACGCGCAGGCGATCGAGCCGGGCGCGGTCGTGCAGATTCTCGCGCTGCGCCGGGCGATCGAGGCCGAAGTCGCGTCCGAAGCCGCGCAGCGCCGCACCGACGAACAACTCGCCGTCATCGAAGACACGCTCGCGCGCATCGACGAAGCGGTGCGTGCGGGCAGGAATGGCGTCGAGGAAGACGTTGCGTTCCACCGCGAAATCGCGAACGCGACGGGCAACCCCTACTTCCTGAAAACCCTCACCTTTCTGAACCAGTATCTCGAAGCCGGCACGATCGTCACGCGCGGCAACGAGGCGCTGCGCGAGGACTTCATGCGGCAGGTGCGCGAAGAGCACGCGGCGATCGTCGAGGCGATCCGCTCGCGCGATGCCGCCGCCGCGCGCAACGCCGCGCAGACCCATCTCATCAACGCCGCGCGCCGTCTGGCGGAAGCCGGCATCTGCTAATTCATCGGGACGAGAAACGCTATGACGAGAAACGTGGGAGTCATCGGTCTGGGCGCAATGGGCATGGGCGTCGCGCGCTCGTTGCTGCGCGCGGGCTTCACGGTGCACGCGTGCGATGTGAGAAAGCCCGTGCTCGATGCGTTCGCAGCCGAAGGCGGCATCGCGTGCGCATCGCCGGCGGAGTTGGGCGGCAAGTGTGAAGTCGTGCTGACGGTCGTCGTCAACGCGGCGCAAACCGAAGCCGTGCTGTTCGGCGAGAACGGTGCGGCAGAGGCGATGAAGCCCGGCAGCGTCGTGCTCGCGTGCGCGACGGTATCGCCGCAATTCGCCGCGGACCTTGGCAAACGCATCGGCGAAAAAGGCGTGCTGCTGCTCGACGCGCCCTTGTCCGGCGGCGCGGGCAAGGCCAATTCCGGCGAAATGACGATGATGACTTCCGGCCCCGCCGACGCCTACGCCGCGTGCGAGGACGTGCTCGATGCGATCGCGGGCAAGGTCTATCGCCTGGGCGACGCGCACGGCGCGGGCTCGAAGGTGAAGATCATCAATCAGCTTCTCGCGGGCGTGCATATCGCCGCGGCCGCCGAAGCGATGGCGCTCGGCCTGCGCGAGGGCGTCGATCCCGATGCGCTCTACGACGTCATCACGCACAGCGCCGGCAACTCGTGGATGTTCGAGAACCGCGTGCCGCACATTCTGTCGGGCGATTACACGCCGCTCTCCGCCGTCGATATTTTCGTGAAGGATCTCGGCCTCGTTCTCGATACCGCGCGCACGTCGAAATTCCCGCTGCCGCTTTCGGCGGCGGCGCACCAGATGTTCATGATGGCGTCCACGGCCGGCCACGGCGGCGAGGACGATTCCGCGGTCATCAAGATTTTTCCGGGCATCGACATTCCGAAGGGAGCGAAGCAATGACGCAAGCGGCGCAGGCACTGCTCGGCTGTATCGCCGACGATTTCACCGGCGCGACCGATCTCGCCAACATGCTCGTGCGCGGCGGCATGCGCACGGTGCAGACTATCGGCATTCCCGAAGCGGGCGCGCGGATCGACGCGGACGCGATCGTCGTCGCGCTGAAGTCGCGCACGATTCCCGCCGACGACGCCGTGCGCCAGTCGCTCGACGCGCTCGAATGGCTGCGCGCGCAGGGTTGTCGCCAGTTCTTTTTCAAGTATTGCTCGACGTTCGATTCCACCGACCGCGGCAACATCGGCCCGGTTGCGGATGCCTTGCTCGATGCGCTGAAGGACGATTTCACGATCGCCTGCCCCGCGTTTCCGGAAAACGGCCGCACGATCTTTCGCGGCAATCTGTTCGTCGGCGATGTGCTGCTGAACGAGTCGGGCATGGAGAATCATCCGCTCACGCCGATGACCGATCCGAACCTCGTGCGCGTGTTGCAGCGTCAGACGAAATCGAAGGTCGGCCTGATTCGCTACGACACGATCGCGAAGGGCGCGGACGCGATCCGCGCGCGCATCGACGAGTTGAAGAAGGACGGCGTGCGCCTCGCCATCGCCGATGCCGTGTCCGACGCCGATCTCTACACGCTGGGCGAAGCATGCCGCGATCTCGCGCTGATTACGGGCGGCTCGGGCATCGCGCTCGGGCTTCCGGAGAACTTCCGCGCGGCGAATCTGCTCGCGCATGCGGAACATGCTGCCGACCTGCCGAAGATCGAGGGCAAGTCGGTGGTGCTGGCGGGCAGCGCATCGAAGGCGACCAATGCGCAGGTTGCGCGCTGGCGTGAATCGAAGCCGGGTTTCCGAGTCGATCCGCTGGCGCTTTCGCGCGGCGAGCCGGTGGTGCAAAGCGCCGTCGAATTCGCGCGCAAACACGACGAGCCGGTGTTGATTTACGCGACTTCATCGCCTGATGAAGTGAAGGCGGTGCAGAAGGAACTGGGCGTCGAGAAGGCGGGACAACTGGTCGAATATGCGCTTGCGTCGATCGCGCGTCAGTTGCGTGACGATGGCGTGCGCAAGTTTGTCGTCGCGGGCGGCGAAACATCGGGTGCGGTGGTGCAGGCGCTCGACGTGCGTTCGTTGCGCATCGGGCTGCAGATCGATCCGGGCGTGCCGGCCACGCAGTCCATCGGCGCGAATGCGGAGGAAGCGCTCGCCCTCGCGCTCAAGTCCGGCAATTTCGGCGCGACCGATTTCTTCGAGAAGGCGTTGAAGGCACTGTGATGGCGACGACTGAAAACTCCATTCGCGAAGAGATTTGCATCACGGGCAGGAGCCTGTACGAGCGTCGATATACGGTGGGCAGCGCGGGCAACATCAGCGCGCGGCTGGATGACGGCTGGCTGATTACGCCGACGGACGCGTGCCTTGGCTGCCTCGATCCGAACGACATCGCGAAGGTGGATCTCGAGGGCAATCACGTGTCGGGCGGACGACCATCGAAGACGCTGGCGCTGCATCGCCGTATTTACGAGAGCAATGCCGAAGCGCGTGGCGTGGTGCATACGCATTCGACGCATCTGGTCGCGCTGACGCTCGCGGGCGTCTGGAAAAACGACGATGTTTTGCCGCCGATCACGCCGTACTACGTGATGAAGGTTGGACATGTTCCGTTGATTGCGTATCGCCGACCGGGCGATACGGCGGTGGCGGAGGAAGTGGCGGCGCTGGCGTCGAGCGTACGCGCGGTGCTGCTGGAGCGACTCGGACCGGTGGTATGGGAGAAATCGGTGTCGCACGCGAGCTACGCGCTGGAGGAGTTGGAGGAAACGGCGCGGCTATATCTATCGACAATGCCGCGCCCCGAGCCGTTGCAGGAAGCGGCGATAGAAGATTTGAGAAACACGTTCGGCGCCCGCTGGTAAAGGCAAGAGCACAAAAAAGAAAACCCGACGGCAGCGCGAAGCGCGGTGCCGGATGAATGACTGCGAACCAGCGCGCCAAAACGTTTAGCGCGTCAGACCGTGCGCGAGCCAAGCCCGGTAAGACTTGAGAGGGCGACACTTAGGCGAGTACCACGGGCGGCTGGCAAGCGTGGCTAACGTGCGTGTGACCGCGGGCGTGAGAGAGCTGTTTCTTTGGTTACTTTCTTTGCAGCAGCAAAGAAAGTGACTGCCGCCCCGCACAGGGGCAGAGCCAATAGACCGACACGAAAACAGGATTCCGCGAAACAACCCGAACCGAAAGAAGGAGCACAAGCAAATGCCAAAATTCGCCGCAAACCTGACGATGATGTACACGGAACATGCGTTCCTGGACCGTTTTGCAGCAGCATCGAAAGACGGCTTCAAGGCGGTTGAATTCCTGTTCCCATACGACTTCGCAGCGAAAGACATCGAGCAGCGCCTAAAGGACAACAACCTGACCCAGGCGCTCTTCAACGCCCCGCCGGGCGACTGGTCGAAGGGCGAGCGCGGCATCGCGTCATTGCCGGGACGAGAAGACGAGTTCAGACAGAGCGTCGCGAAAGGCCTCGAATACGCGGCCGTGCTGGGCAACAAGAAGCTGCACGTGATGGCGGGCCTGATCGCCCCGGATCAGCCGCGAGAGCAACATCGCGCGGTATACAAAAAGAACCTCGAATACGCGGCGAAGGAAGCGCAGAAGGCGGGCATCGGCATTGTGATCGAGCCGATCAACACCCGCGACATCCCCGGCTTCTTCCTGAACCGTCAGGACGACGCACAAGCCATCTGCGACGAAATCGGCGCGCCGAACCTGCAAGTGCAGTTCGACATCTACCACTGCCAGATCGTCGAAGGCGACATCGCGATGAAGCTCAAGCGCGACATGAAGCGCCCGAACGCGGGCATCGGCCATATCCAGATCGCGGGCGTGCCGGAGCGGCACGAGCCGAATATCGGCGAACTCAACTATCCGTATCTGTTCGAGCTGATCGATTCGCTCGGCTACGAAGGCTGGATCGGCTGCGAATACAAGCCGAAGGCGGGCACGTCCGAAGGTCTCGGCTGGCTCAAACCTTATCTGTGAGAGGAAGCGACCCAATGAAGATTCTCATCACCGGCGGCGCCGGCTTTCTCGGCCAGCGTCTCGCGAAGCGCCTTCTCGAGCGCAACGAACTCAACGGCAAGCCGGTCACCGAACTGGTGCTGCTCGACGTCGCGCGCCCGAACGACGAACGGCTGCTCGCCGACAAACGCGTGCGCGCCGAAACCGGCGATATCTCCGATCCCGCCGTGCTGCAACGCCACATCGACACGCAGACCGAAGCCATCTTCCATCTCGCCGCGATCGTGAGCGGCCAGGCCGAAGCGGACTTCGATCTCGGCATGAAGATCAATCTCGACGCATCGCGCGCGCTGCTCGAAGTGTGCCGCGCGGCGGGCCACAAGCCGCGCGTCGTGTTCACGAGCTCGGTCGCGGTGTACGGCGGCGTGCTGCCCGATGTGGTGCAGGACGACACCGCGCTCAATCCTCAATCGTCGTACGGAACGCAGAAAGCGATCGCGGAGCTGCTGCTCTCCGACTACGCGCGGCGCGGCTTCGTCGATGGCCGCGTGCTGCGCCTGCCGACCATCAGCGTGCGGCCGGGCAAGCCGAACGCGGCGGCTTCGTCGTTCGCGAGCGGCATCATTCGCGAGCCGCTGAACGGCGAGCGCTCGACGTGCCCTGTCCATGGCGACACGCGCGTCTGGCTGCTTTCGCCGAAGAGCGCGATCGAGGCGCTGATCGCGGGCTGCGAGATCGATCGCGCGAAGCTCGGGCTGCGGCCGGTCATCAATCTGCCGGGCCTGTCGGTGAGCGTGAACGAGATGGTCGCGGCGCTGCGCGAAGTGGCGGGCGAGGAAGCCGTGCAGCGTATCGACTGGCAGCGCGACGAGCGCATCGAGAAGATCGTCGGCAGCTGGCCGGGCGCGTGGAACACGGCGCGCGCGGAGCAACTGGGCCTCACGGGCGACAAGAATTTCGCCGATGTGATCCGCGCCTATATCGCCGACGAGCGCGGCTGAATCCCACACTTTGCGCGGTCGATCCTTTCAGCACCGGGCATCGCGCGCGCGATGCCCGCGGCTCGCGCGCCGGTCATGCTTACATACGCATTTCCGGGCTACACTTATCTCTTAAATGTGACGAACGTCGGCCGGGCGCCGCGTGCACCGCGTTGAACCACGAGCGGTCGCAAGCTCGTATCTCTTTCGCTTTCGTGCTTTTCGCGCCTTCGCAGCGCCGGTTTCGCGGCGCGCGTCCCGTCGTCCTGTGAACACACCTTCCCGCGCGGGAGATTCCCATGCTGTTGCATCAGCTAGTCGATCGATTCGGCCCGGCGATCGTTTTCATCAACGTGATGGGCTCGGCACTCGGGCTGCCCGTGCCCGCGATGCCGACGATGATCATCGTCGGCGCGTCCATCGCGCTGATGGCGGTGAACGGCGGCGCGTTCTGGACGCCGCTTCTGGGCGTGCTGTGCATCGCGGTGGCGGGCGGCGTGCTCGGCGATCTCGTCTGGTTCCAGGGCGGGCGCAAGTACGGCGACAAGACGCTCAAGACCATCTGCAAGCTGTCTCTTTCGCGCGATACCTGCGTGAAGAAGACGGAGCGCTTCTTCGGCCGCTGGGGCGTGCGCATTCTGCTCGTCGCGAAGTTCATCCCCGGTCTCTCGCTCGTCTCCGTGCCGCTCGCCGGCGCGATGGGCGTGAAGATGCGCAGCTTCATCGCGCACGACGGCGGGGGCGTCGCGCTGTGGGGCGCGGTCGGATTGACAGTCGGCGTCATCTTCGCGGCGCAGCTGGAAATGGTGTTCGCGATGATCTCGCAGCTCGGGCGACAGGCGGTGGTCGTCCTCGCGGTGTTGCTCGCCATCTATGTCACGTATCGCTGGTGGCGCCGACGCGCGCTCATGGCGACGCTGGAAAAGGCGCGCATCAGCGTGGACGAGCTTTATGCGCTGATGAACGACGAGCCGCTTCCCGTGATCTTCGATATCCGCTCGCCGGAAAAGCGCATGCTCGATCCGGCCGCGATTCCCGGTTCGCTCTTCGCCGACGAGCGCGATCTCGCGAGGATCATCGAGAACTACGACAAGTCGCGCAAGGTCGTCATCTACTGCTCGTGTCCGAACGAAGTGTCGGCGGCGTGGATGGCGAAGACGATGCGCAACGCGGGCTTTAGGGACGTCGTGCCGCTCACGGGCGGACTGGACGCCTGGCGGCTCGCCGGATTCGATGTCGCGACGCTGACCGAGTTCGGCGAGCTCGCGGCGACCACGCCCGAGGAGGTCGCGGAAATGGCGGCGATGTGCCCCTGGCCGGTGAAATCGGCGGCGGCGTCGTCCGCGGGTTCGGCATCCCTGCATGAAGCTGGTTATCCACACGGAGATCGCGCATGAGTACAACGCCGTTCAACGAACCTGGTCAAGGCATGCCGAATGTCGTCGCGTGGAGCGCGCGCGAGCCGCTGGAGAGTTCCAATCCGAACGTCGTGGCATCGCCGGCCGCTGCCGCCGCGTCCGACGACAGCGCGCCTTTCTCGCCGCTCGAAACGCGCGCGCACCAGATGTTCCCGCGTCTGACGGACAACGAGATCGAGCGCATGAGCCGTTTCGGCACCGCCTCGCACTGGCGTCAGGGCGAGTGGATGTTCCGCATGGGCGAGACCGGGCGCGGCATGGTGATCGTCCTGAAGGGGCTCGTGCGCGTGACGCGCCGCAATGCGCTCGGGCAGGAGCATCTCGTCGTCGAGCACGGGCCGGGGCATTTTCTGGCGGAAGTGGCGCAGCTTTCGGGCAAGCCCTGTCTCGTCGATGGCGTCGCCGCCGAGGATGTCGACGGCATCGTGATTCCGCCGGAGCGTCTGCGCGCGCTGCTCGTCGCCGAAGCGGAACTGGGCGAGCGCATCATGCGCGCGCTGATCCTGCGGCGCGTCGGGCTGATCGAAAAAGGTAGCGGGCCGGTGCTGCTCGGCCAGTCGGACGATGGCCGTCTGGTTTCGCTGCAGGGCTTTCTGCGGCGCAATGGTTATCCGCATACGGTGATCGACGCCTGCACCGATCCCGATGCGATCTCGCTGCTCGAACGCATCTCGGCATCGACGTCCGATTTTCCGCTCGTCATCTGTCCGGACGGCACGGTGCTGCGCGCGCCCACGGAGAATCAGATCGCGACGCAGCTCGGCTGGCTGCCCGAGTTCGATCCGGCGCATGTCTACGATGTCGCGATCGTCGGCGCGGGGCCGGCGGGTCTCGCGACGGCGGTGTATGCGGCGTCCGAAGGCTTGTCGGTGGCGGTGTTCGATTGCCGCGCGCCGGGCGGGCAGGCGGGCGCGAGTTCGCGCATCGAAAACTATCTCGGTTTCCCGACTGGCATTTCCGGGCAGGCGCTTGCCGGGCGCGCGTTCGTGCAAGCGCAGAAGTTCGGCGCGCATATCGCGATTCCGACCAAGATCAAGGCGTTGCATTGCGATTGCAATCCGATCCAGATCGAACTGGAGAACGGCACGCGCGTGACGACGCAGACGGTGGTGATCGCGTCGGGCGCGGCGTATCGGCGGCCGGACATCGCCGGGCTAGAGCGTTACGAAGGGCACGGCACGTATTACTGGGCATCGCCGGTCGAGGCGAAGCTGTGCAAGAACTCGGAAGTCGTGCTGGTCGGCGGCGGCAATTCGGCGGGACAGGCGGTGGTCTATCTCGCGACGCATGCGAAGCACGTGCATGTGCTGATTCGCGGCGCGGGGCTTTCGGCGAGCATGTCGCATTATCTGGTGGAGCGTATCGGCTCGTTGCCGAACGTCACGGTGCGCACGCATACGCAGATCACTTCGCTCGATGGCGATGGCCGCGCGCTGACCGCCGTCAATTGCAAGACGCCGGATGGGCCGCTCACGATCGACTCGCGGCATCTGTTTCTCTTTACCGGCGCGGATCCGAATACCGACTGGCTGCGCAATTGCAATGTGAATGTCGATGGCAAGGGTTTTGTGCTGACCGGGCCCGAGGCGCATGAGGGACGCACGGAAGGCGTGATGGCGCTGGAAACCAGCGTGCCGGGGGTGTTCGCCATCGGCGATGTGCGGTCGAGTTCGACGAAGCGGGTGGCGGCTGCGGTGGGGGAGGGGGCGGCGGTTGTGTCGCAGATTCATGGGTTGTTGGCGAGGCGGGAGGCGTTGGGTGTGGCGGTAATGTGAGGGGCTGGGGTTTGGTTTCTCGCCGGATCCCGTTTTCTTATTGGTTTATTAGCACTGCCCCTGTGCGGGGCGGCAGTCACTTTCTTTGCTGCTGCAAAGAAAGTAACCAAAGAAAGCAGCTCGCTTAGGCCCGCGGTCACACGCACGTTGACCATGCTTGCCAGCCGTCGGTGGCCCTCGCCTAAGTGTCGCCCTCGAAGGAGTTACCGGGCTTGGCTCGCGCACGGTCTGACTCGTCGCATCGCTTGCTTCACTGGTTCAGCACGAAATAGCTCCGGCCCGCTGCGCGGCCGACTGGTTTATCGGGTCTGCGCGTGCTCTCTTACTGACGCCGCCATCTGATTTTGGTGGGCGCCGAACTTGATAATCCGCGCGGCGCTAAATTCAAGATACAAGAAATATCTTGAGGACTGCAAATTCAAGCAGTCTTCTAAGGACTACCTATCGGCCGTAATTTCGAGTTCTCTAGCGATCGAGCAAGGCATAACGAATTCTATCAAGGCCCCATGTGAAATTATGAACGTTGTAGTGATCGTTGAACGGCACCATTTCGTTAGTGCGGGTCATTACCGTAAACATTGCAGACTTCCTTATTTTTACCTACTGTTGTTGATGGAAGTGCGACAGCTCTGCTGTTCCTAAGGCTAGTTTTCAGAAAGGCATTGCACTGTTAATGTTGAAGCGATCTACCGCCCCATCCTTGAGCGCTGAAAAACGGGTGGTATAAGATGACTCCGATTTTTTTCATAACCAATGGCTCATCCTTTGGCCCGCTATACACGGGCTGCTCGCGTGGTTAAGATGGGTTCTCGACGGTTAAGGAAGCTGAATATGAGAGATTGCCCAGACTAGGGGTTTTGGTTTACGTTGACGATAACGATGCAATGGTTCAAGAGTTCTTTTGGCTTTATAAGAGTCTGATTTACTCAAAAGTTTTAAACGATTGTGAGATAGTGGCCGTTTGTCATCCGTCCGTACGCAACCGACTTCCGGTCGATTCAAAAATTATTGCAATAGAGAAACTTCCGTTTTCCAGCCTTCACGAACGGTGGGGCGACTATAAATTCATCAATTCAGTCGGCAATCTTGCGGATTCAGAAGTCTTAGCCGTCTGCAAAAAATTCGACGTAGTTTTGAAAACTGACTGCGATACATTCGTAACTCAGGCGATGAAATCATTCCAGCCGACTGGCTTGTGCTTCGGCTTCGGTGCGTATGCTTACGAAGATTCTGTTCGCGTGAAGCTCGCCGAATGTAGTCGACGATGGGGCTATCCGCACAGCGGCTTGCATAACGTCGGGGCCTCGGTGCTGGGTCCTTCGGAAATGGTCTGCAATTATCTGCAGTCTCATATGGAGTGCTGCGACCGCCTGCTAGAGGAAGAGTTTAAGGATTTTCGAGGCGAGTGGCCCAACTGGTCGAAGCAAGTCCTGTCGATGTACGCCGGGGAACTTGCGCTTAGGTTGACCTACCCGCAAGCCAATTCTGTTGGCTTGCTCGATCACTTCACCAATGCGGAAAGAAGGATCGGAAGTGACGTGTTGCACATCCATGCGTGGCACACGGATTCTTATTGGTCAAAGCATCATTTTCGTGAGGGGAAGTATGCCGAAACGAAGTTGGAAGATATTGATCGACATACCCTGGGCGGCTATTGTCACTGGCTTGCTGCCGCCGACGTGGAGCAAGTAAGACACGCCGCGAAAATGCAGGGTGCATAGGAAGTGTCGGGCCAGGCAATATTGGCGGTTGTGACTTCCTGAAACTGAAACGAATCGAACTGCGCGAAATAGTCAACGAGGTCCGCGCACTTGCGCGGCCGCAGTAGACAGCGTATGCGTGCGCGCATCGATATTCTCGGTCATTGGATCACGTAGCCGGTGAACCCAACGGCAGCGCGAAGCGCAGTGCCGGATCTCTTTCGTGCTGAACCAGCGCGCTAAAACATTCGTTGCGGCAGACCGTGCGCGAGCCGAGCCCGGTTATGCTTGTGAGGACGACACTTAGGCGAGTGCCATCGACGGCTGGCAAGTATGGCCAACGTGCGTGTGACCGCGGGCCTGAACGAGCTGTTTCTTTGGTTACTTTCTTTGCAGCAGCAAAGAAAGTGACTGCCGCCCCGCACAGGGGCAGAGCCAATAAACCGACACGAACACAGGATTCCCCGAAAAAAAGCTTCAAAAAGGAAACAGCAAAGAAAACTCGATCCATCCATCACGAGTGCAGTCGGCGGTCACACTACCGCCATGCAACCCCATGATTGCCTGAACGATCGACAACCCCAACCCGCTCGATTCCGTGAACTCACTACGCGCCGCATCGCCACGATAAAAGCGGTCGAAGAGCTTGCCAAGCTCCTCCTGCCCGATCCGCGGCCCGCGATTACCCACCACGATGCGCGCGCCGTATTGATCCGCATGTCCGCTCAGCCGCACAACGGTGCCCGCCGTCGCATATCGCACCGCATTCACGACCACATTACCGATAGCCCTGCGGCACATGATTGCATTAGCAGACATTTCGCCGTCGGCGTCGATTTCAAAGGTGATGCGACGTTCATCGGCAATGCCTTCAAAGTACGCGCCGATGGTTTCGAGCTCCTCGCGTATATCGAGCCGTTCACGCTCGATGCGCTGCTGCCCATGATCCGCCTGCGCAAGAAACAGAATATTCTGCGCGATGCGCGCGAGCCGCTCCAGCTCCTCCAGATTCGATTCCAGCACACCGCGATATTCGCCGACATTGCGCTCATGTGCGAGCGCAACCTGCGTCTCGCCGATCAACACGCCGATCGGCGTCCGCAGTTCATGCGCGAGATCGGCGGAGAATTGCAGCAGGCGTTCGTAGCCGTGTTCGAGACGATCGAGCATCGCGTTGAACGATGCAGCGAGGCTCTGCAATTCGGCGGGCGCATGCGCGACATCGAGCCGCGCCGAAAGCCGGTTAGGCGTGATTTCCGCGGCTTTGTCGGCCATCGCCTTGAGCGGCATGAGCCCGCGGCTCGTCACCCAGTACGCGAGCAGAAGCGTCACGAGCACCGCGCCGATCACCGTGATCCACACGCGCTCCAGATACGCCGACAAGACGATCGCTTCCTGGGTCATCACGTGCGCCGCGATGATCTCGACCACTTCGCCACTCTCGCCGATACGCGCCTGCGCACCGACCCAGCGCATGCGCACGCCATCCGCACGCGAGCCTTCGTACAGATCGTCGAGCCCGATAGCGCGCGTCATCGGCACGATATGCAGCGGCGGCAGCGGCATCCGTTCCGGATTCACGTTGATGAAAGGCGCTGACCCCGCACGCCGGAAAAAGATGACGTCCTGCCGGTCGCCGAGCATCGTTTCGAAAAGCTTCGGCCGCGCTTCGATTTCCTTGATCGTGTAGAGGTCGTGCAGCAGCGAGCGAAAATGCTCGACGCGTGCGATCAACTGATAGTCCGCACGCGTGGACAGCGCGCGATTCGTCGCCTGATAGAGCGACGCGCCGACCATCCCGACCACGACACACACGATCACGGCGAAAGAAAGCGCGATACGTACCGCAAGCGAACGCGAAGGCCGGTTCAAGGATTCTCCCCGAACGAATAGCCGATGCTGCGCACCGTGTGGATCAGCTTCGGATCGAACGCGTTGTCGATCTTCGCGCGCAGCCGCTTCACCGCGACATCGACGACATTGGTGTCGCTGTCGAAGTTCATGTCCCACACTTCCGATGCGATGAGCGTGCGCGACAGCGCCTCGCCCTGATGCTTGCAAAAGAGATGCAGAAGCGCGAACTCCTTGTTCGTGAGCGCGATGTCGAGGCCCTTGCGCGTTACCTTGCGACGCAGGACATCGACATGCAGATCCGCGATCTGAAACGTATCCGATTCGCGCATCACGCCGCGCCTGAGCAGCGTGCGGATACGCAGCACGAGTTCGGTGAAGGAAAAGGGCTTGACGAGGTAATCGTCCGCGCCGAGCTCGAGTCCGTGAATGCGGTCCGTGACGTGATCGCGCGCCGTGAGAAAAATGACAGGCAGGTCACGTTTCGCGCGCAACGCGGACATCACCTGCCAGCCGTCGATGCCGGGTAGCATCACATCGAGCACGATTAGTTCGTACGGGTTCGCGAGCGCCTGATGCAGGCCGTCCGTGCCGTTGCGCACGAGCTCGACCTGATAGCCGGACTCGATGAGCCCTTTCTTCAGGTAATCGCCGGTCTTGCGGTCGTCTTCGATAACGAGGATGGTCATGCTGGTGCTGCGTTCGATGGATTGCCGTCATTCTAGCCAGAGCCCATGCGTGTCTCGCCAAAGATGACAAAAAAGTCATCGAGAGGTCATCGATCGATCAGCGGCGCGTCGCTACCATGCCTGACGAAAACTCAATCGAATCGCGAGGCTCGACGACGTGCAAGTACAACCGTTATGGCTGCGCATCACGCACTGGCTCAACGCATTCGCCGTGTTGATCATGGTGACGAGCGGCTGGCAGATCTACAACGCATCGCCGATTTTCAAATCCATTACTTTCCCGCCCGCCGTCACGCTCGGCGGCTGGCTCGGCGGCGCGCTGCAATGGCATTTCGCGGCGATGTGGCTGCTGGTCGCGAACTTCATCGTCTATGTCGCGATGAATCTTCTCACGGGCCGCCTGCGTCGCCGCATGTTCCCGCTCTCGATCAAGAGCATCGTCGCCGACGCGCTCGCCGCATTGCGGGGCAAGCTCGGCCACGACGATCTCACGCACTACAACGCCGTACAAAAGTTCGCGTATCTGGCGGTGATCGTGGACATCGTGATCGTGATCCTGTCGGGCCTCGCGGTATGGAAGTCCGTGCAGTTTCCATTGCTTCGAACGCTGATGGGCGGCTATGACGATGCCCGTGTCGTGCATTTCTTCGGCATGAGCTTTCTGGTCGCGTTCGTCGTGGTGCATATCGTGATGGTGGCGCTCGTGCCGCGCTCGCTCGTGATGATGATTCGAGGTCGTTAAGCCATGTCGCTCAAGCTATTCAAATCGAGACCCGATGCCGAGCTCATCATCAAGGATGCGGCGAAGGAATTAAAGGCGCCCGCGCGACGTTTATTCGGCAAGCGCATTCTGTCGCTCGGAGGGCTCGCGATGCTGTCCGGTTGCAACATCACCGACGACAAATCCGTCAACGCCATGTTGCGCCGCATCTCGTTCCTCAACGACGACGTGCAGGCGCTGCTGTTCGATCCGAACAAGCTCGCGCCGACGTATCCCGAATCGATGATCACGCGTCCGTTTCCGTTCAACGCGTTCTATGACATCGACGAAGTGCCCGAAGTCGATCCGTCCGCGTACAAGCTGGAAATCGGCGGCCTCGTCAAAGGCAAGCGCGTCTGGACGCTCGACGAACTGCACGCAATGCCGCAGGAAAGCCAGGTGACGCGGCATATCTGCATCGAAGGCTGGAGCGCGATCGGCAAGTGGGGCGGCGTGCGTTTTGCGCAGGTCCTTGCGCGCGCAGGCGCCGACACGAGCGCGAAATACGTGGCCTTTCATTGCGCCGATAACTACTCGACGAGCATCGACATGCCGACCGCGCTGCACGCGCAGACGCTGCTCACGCTCACTTACGACGGCCAGATTCTGCCGCCGAAATACGGCTTCCCGATGAAGCTGCGCATGCCGACCAAGCTCGGCTACAAGAACCCGAAGCACATCGTCGCGATCACCGTGACGAACGACTACCCCGGCGGCTATTGGGAGAATCAGGGATACAACTGGTTCGGCGGGTCCTGAAGCTTCCGCTTTCATCACTCCAAGGAGATTGCATGTCGATTCGAATCAAACTCGGCGTCAGCATCGTGACGCTCGCACTCGCTTCCGCAGCCTTTGCCCAGACGCCCGCCGCGAAACCCGCGCGCATTCGCGGCGATATCGTGTCGCTGTCGGGCGACACGCTCACCGTCCATCGACGCAGCGGCGACACGGTGAAGATCGCCGTCAAGTCGGATACGCCCGTCACCGCGCTGAAGAACATCAAGCTGCAGGACATCAAGCCGGGCTCGTTCGTCGGCACGGCGGCGACCACCGGCACGGACGGCAAGCTCACCGCGACCGAAGTGCTCGTGTTCCCGGAATCCGCGCGCGGCACGGGTGAAGGCCACTACGCGTGGGATCTGGGCCCGCAAAGCTCGATGACCAACGCGAATGTCGATCAGGTCGTGCAGGGCACGAGCGGCCGCGATCTGAAGCTCTCATACAAGGGCGGCGCGAACTCGGTGACGGTTCCGGAGAACGTGCCTGTCGTGACCTTCGCACCCGCGACGCACGACGACCTGAAGCCGGGCAAGAAGGTGTTCGTCGTCGCGAGTCCGGCGGGCTCGGACTTCGCGGCGCAGCGTATTGTCGTGGAGAAGGATGGCGTCGCGCCGCCGATGTAATCGCGCGGTTCTGTGCATCAAGAGCGCCCGCCGGGATCGTCCCGGCGGGCGTTCGTCATTCGGGCGTCACGGTGCGCACCTGCAGATACCACGCGTTCGGGATAACATTGCCGTTTGCATCTTTTGATGTTGCGCAACGTAGCATCAGGCCACGCCACTCGTAAGGAGACATGCATGAGCAATACGCGTTCCGATTTTCCTGCTTATCCGAATACACAGCTTTATATCGACGGCGCCTGGCGCGATGGCTCGCGCGACACCGCCGTGATCAATCCCGCGAACGAAGCCGAGATCGGCCGTCTTGCGCTCGCAGGCGAAGCGGAGCTTTCGCTCGCAGCCGACGCCGCCGCGCGCGGCTTCAAGGCATGGCGCAAGGTCTCGCCCTACGAGCGCAGCAAGCTGATGCGTCGCGCGGCGCAGAATATCCGCGATCGCGCCGAACAGATCGCCGCCATCATGTCGATGGAGCAGGGCAAGCCGTTCGGCGAGGCGCGCATCGAAACGCTGTCGGCGGCGGACATCATCGAATGGTTCGCGGAAGAAGGGCGCCGCACGTATGGCCGCGTGATTCCATCGCGCACGGATGCGGTGCGCCAGATCGTCACGCGTGAACCGGTGGGTCCGGTCGCCGCATTCACGCCGTGGAATTTCCCGATCAATCAGGCAGTGCGCAAGGTGTCGGCCGCGCTCGCGTCGGGCTGCTCGGTCGTGCTGAAAGGCCCCGAAGAGACGCCCGCGAGTTGCGCGGCGCTCGTGCAGGCTTATGCCGATGCAGGCCTGCCCGCCGGCGTGCTGAACCTCGTGTTCGGCGTGCCCGCCGATGTCTCGAAGTATCTGATCGCGCATCCCGCGATCCGCAAGATTTCGTTCACCGGCTCGACGCCGGTCGGCAAGCTGCTCGCATCGCTCGCGGGCGAGCACATGAAGCGCGTGACGATGGAACTGGGCGGCCACGCGCCCGCCATCGTGTTCAAGGACGCGGACATTCCCCGTGCGGCGAAGATGCTCGCATCGGCGAAATTCCGCAACGCGGGCCAGGTGTGCATTTCGCCGACGCGCTTTCTCGTCGAAGAAGCCGCATACGACGAGTTCGTGCAGCACTTCGTCGCGACCGCGAACGCGGTGAAGGTCGGCAACGGTCTCGACGACGGCGTGCAGATGGGCCCGCTCGCGAACGGCCGCCGTCTCGAAGCAATGGAACGTCTTGTCGCGGATGCGCGCGAGCAGGGCGCGAAGGTGCTGACGGGCGGCGAGCGCATCGGACGCGAAGGCTACTTCTTCGCGCCGACGGTGCTCACCGATGTGCCGATGAGCGCTCGCATCATGACCGAAGAGCCGTTCGGCCCGATCGCGCCGATCGCATCGTTCAAGTCGTATGACGAAGTGATCGCCGAGGCGAATCGCCTGCCTTACGGACTCGCGGCGTACGCTTACACGAGCTCGGCGGCGACATCGGCGGCGGTATCGGACGATATCGAAAGCGGGATGCTCTCGATCAATCACCACGGACTCGCATTGCCGGAGACGCCGTTCGGCGGCGTGAAGGACTCCGGCTATGGCTCGGAAGGCGGCAGCGAAGCGATGGAAGCCTATCTCGTCACGAAGTTCGTGACGGAACATCGTTGATTGTTGCGTTGGTGAAGTAGTCCAGGGCGGCCCTTCGAAGGCCGCCTTTTTTATTGCACGCGAATAATAAGGATCGCGAATCGAAAGATGCGTGAAACCATCGTGAAATAAGTACCAGTTTCAGGCGTGTAACCCCCGTAACACGCGGAAAAATATCCGTAGCCGAATTGCCAGCTTCGCTCTCTAGCATGTATCGATACGTCCCTTCCGCTCGTCCCGCGCCTGGAGAATCGAATGCTGAGTCCACACGAAATTTCCACGCTCTTGCTGATTGAGCGCTCGCCTCATCAGGTCGAAGTCTTCGGCCAGCACGCCGCGCGTTTGCTTCAGGAGGCGCTCGTCGAAATCACGCGGCTGCCGACTGGCGCGCCGATGCCGCTCCTCACGCCGAAGGGACTCGATGTGCTGAAAAGACTCGATGCGCTCTGGCATCTTCATTCGAACGAAACCGAAGACAGCGAATAGGCCGAGCGCTTCTCTGCTCGCAAGCGTATTCTGTTTCGTTCGCGGATACACGGAGCCTGCAAGTGACTCAATCGAAACATCCGACCGTCGCGATTCTGGGCGCGGGCAGCATGGGATCGGCTATCGGCCGCGCATTGACGCAATCGGGTGCGCGCGTGCTGACATCGCTCGAAGGCCGCAGCGCCGCAAGCGCCGCACGCGCACGCGAGGCCGGCATGGAAGACGCAAGCCTCGATAGCCTCGCGGCATGCGAGTTCATGCTGTCCATCGTGCCGCCCGCGGTCGCGATCGACACTGCGAAGCGCATGGCGCCCATGCTCGAACGGGCAAGCGTGCCGCCGCTCTACATCGACTGCAACGCGATCAATCCCGATACCGTCAGGGAAATCGAGCGCAAGCTCGAACCGACCGGCACGCCGTTTGTCGATGGCGCGATCATCGGCATGCCTTCTTCGCCCAAGTTCTACATGTCGGGTCCGCATGCACGGCGCACTCAGCCACTCGCCGATGCCGGCCTCGCCGTGCGCGTGCTCGATGGACCGGTGGGCGCCGCATCCGCGCTCAAGATGTCGTATGCGGGCATCACGAAGGGGCTGACGGCGCTCGGCTCGGCCATGTCGCTCGCCGCGATGCGCAACGGCGCGGGCGATGCGCTTCTCGCCGAACTCGCGGAGAGTCAGCCCGCGCTTGCCGCGTGGCTCGCGGGCAATGTGCCGCGCATGCCGCCGAAAGCGTATCGATGGGTCGCGGAGATGGAAGAAATCGCGCAGTTCATCGGCGATGAATTCGCGGAACATCGCATCTACGAAGGCGCGGCCGGACTGTACGCGCGGCTTGCGCAAGACAGCGACGCGACCGATGCGCTCGAACGCTTCTTCGATAAAAGCCGCTAGACGCGCGCGACCGCGGCTTCCTTCATGTGCTCGAAGAAGCGCGCGGCGCGACGGTCGCCCGCATACGCGGAGTTGATGCGCACCCACGCACACGCCTCGCCGTTCGGGCGGTAATAGCTGCCCGGCGCGAGCGTCACGCCGAACTTCACCGCTTCCTCGACGAGCACGGACGAATCGTCGATGCCCGGCACTTTCGCCCACACGAAGTTGCCGCCGCTCGGTTCATCGAACACATCCCAGCCGTAGCTTTCGAGCATTTGCACCGCGCTCGACAGCGAATCGCGCACGCGCTTGCGCAGCCGTTCCAGATACTTGCGATACGTGCCCCGTTCGAGCAGGCTCGCGGCGACGCTCTCCGCGAATCGCGTGCCGCCGAGACTCGTCAGCACCTTTACGTCGACGAGATTCTTCACGAGCTCGCGATTCGCCGCGAGATAGCCGATACGCAACGACGACGACAGCGTCTTCGACAAACCGCCGACATAGATCACGCGATCGAGCTGATCGAGCGAGGCGAGCCGTTGCGTCGGCACGGCCTGAAAGTCGGCGTAGATATCGTCCTCGACGATCATGAAGCCATGCTGTGTCGCGAGTTGCAGCAGCCTGAACGCGACCTGCGGCGCGACGTTCGTCGCGGTCGGGTTCTGGAAGACCGTGTTGATGAAAAAGAGCTTCGGCTGATGCTGCTTGAGCAGTTCTTCCGCGATATCGATATCGGGACCATTCGCGAGCCGCGGCACGCCGACGAGACGCACGCCCTGCAGCTTCAGAAGCCCGAAGAGATTGTAGTAACCGGGGTCTTCGACGAACACCGTATCGCCCGGCTTCAGCATGTAGCGCACGACGAGATCGAGCGCCTGACTCGCCCCGGTTGTGATCATCACGTTCGGAAGATCGGCGTCGATGCCGAGCGCGTTGATGCGCATCGCGACCTGCTGGCGCAGGCTCGTGTCGCCGTGAGGAATCGCGTAGTCGATCACGCTCGACACATCGAGGCGCGACGCCTGACGGATCGCCTGCGTGAGACCTTCTACGTCGCGCCACGCCTCCGGAATGAAGCCGCTCGAGAGCTTCAGCGACTCGCCGGGATAGTTGAACTGCTGAAGAATCTGGTTCGATTCTTCTTCGGCGAGGCGCGGATCGCAATTGCCGGCGTTGCTCTCGCGCTCGTCGACGTGATTCGCCACATAGAAGCCCGAACCGTGTTTCGGCTGAATCAGCCCGCGCGACGCGAGGCGGTCGTACGCCTCGATCACCGGGAAGCGGCTGATGCGCTGCTCGGCGGCGAGCTGACGAATCGACGGCAGCTTCGCGCCCGCGAGCACGCGGCGAGAACGGATCATCGCCTCGATCTGGTTGACGATCTGCTCGGTCAGCGGCACGCCGGTGCCGCCGTCGATGTGGAGCGGAAGTGCATTCATGATGTCTGAAACTGTTCAGTGAATCGAAGTGAACAGTTCGATTTCGCTGTTCCCCAGTGTCTTCGCGTCATTCGAACGCATCCGAAAAGCCGCGTCAAGACTAGCTGAACGGCTAGATCAAGTGTTTTTAAAGTGTCGGATCGACATGAACTGTTCGGTCAATTCAGCTTAACAGTTCTGCTCCAACTGTTCATAACTGTTCATTCAAGCTGTTCGGAATCGGGCGAATAATAGGCTCAACGGCTGCTTTCGCATTTGAACGCGGCCTTCCAGTTACACGATCCGAAGGAGCAGCATCATGCGTGAAATCCGGACATTCGAACTCGATCGGCGCGACGCGCCTACGCGCTGGGTGATCGATCGGCCTCAGACCTTGCGCGTGACGCGCGGGCAAGTCTGGCTGACCATCGAAGGCACAGCCGATGATTACTGGCTGGACGCGGGCGCGTCCGTCGAACTGAAGCCTTACACGACGATCTGGGTCAGCGGAACGGCAGACTCGAGCTGGTTCTCGCTGGCGTCCGACTCGACGCACGGCGGTGCGCGGCGGCTGGGCGAAATCGCGCGCGCGTGGTTTGCGCGCCGTGCGATGCCCGCGAAACTCGCGACCTCCAAGGCCTAGGACGAAAAAAAACCCGGCCGGGGCCGGGTCCAATGTTCCCGCGCTCTTTCGAGCGCGGTCACCTGCAAAACAGGCTTGCTTACGCCGCGAGCAGCGAGCGCAGCACGAACGGCAGAATCCCGCCGTGCTTGTAGTAGTCGACTTCGATCGGCGTATCGATACGCAGCAGCACCTGCACGCGATCTTCTTTGCCGTCCTTGCGATGGATCACCAGCGTGACTTCCTGCTGCGGCTTGAAGTCGTCGCCGAGACCTTCGATGTCGTAGGTCTCTTCGCCCGTGATGTTCAGCGACTGAACGCTGTCCGCGCCCTTGAACTGCAGCGGCAACACGCCCATGCCGACGAGATTCGAGCGATGGATACGCTCGAAGCTGCGCGCGACCACGGCTTTCACGCCGAGCAGTTGCGTGCCCTTCGCCGCCCAGTCGCGCGACGAACCCGTGCCGTATTCCTCGCCCGCGAAGATGACGGTCTGCGTGCCGGCGTCGATGTACTTCATCGCGGCGTCGTAGATCGACAACTGTTCGCCGCTCGGCTGGTGAATCGTCAGGCCGCCTTCGACGCGCGTGCCGTCGGCCTTCGCCGGAATCATCAGGTTCTTGATGCGGACGTTCGCAAAGGTGCCGCGCATCATCACGTCGTGATTGCCGCGACGCGAGCCGTAGCTGTTGAAGTCGGCCTTCTGCACGCCGTTCGCCTTCAGCCACACGCCCGCCGGCGACGTTTCCTTGATCGAGCCCGCCGGGCTGATGTGGTCGGTCGTCACGGAATCGCCGAAGATGCCGAGCGCGCGCGCGCCCTTGACGGCGGGGATCGAATCGGCCGGCTGCATCGAAAAGTCGCTGCCGAAGAACGGCGGCTCGGCGATGTACGTCGACTTCGGCCAGTCATACACCTGACCGCTTTCGCCCGCGATCTTGCTCCACAGGTCGCCGTCCTTCGTGAGCTGCGAGTAGTTCTCGCGGAACGCCTTCGCGTCCAGCGCGAACTTGAGCAGCGCGTGGACTTCGTCGCTCGTCGGCCAGATGTCGCCGAGATAGATGTCGCGGCCGTCCGTGCCTTTGCCGACAGGCTCGGTCATCAGATCGCGCGTGATGGTGCCCGCGATCGCGTAAGCCACGACCAGCGGCGGCGAAGCCAGGAAGTTCGCGCGGATGTTCGGGTGAATACGCGCTTCGAAGTTACGGTTGCCCGACAGCACCGCCGCCGCGACGACGTCGTTCTTCGTGATCGCGTCGTTCAGTTCCGGCGTCAGGTCGCCCGCATTGCCGATACAGGTCGTGCAGCCGTAAGCGGCGAGCGTGAAGCCGAGCTTGTCGAGATAGGGCAGGAGGCCCGTCTTCGTCAGATACTCGGTGACGATGCGCGATCCCGGCGCGAGCGACGTCTTGATGTGCGGCGCGACCGTCAGACCCGCTTCGACGGCCTTCTTCGCCAGCAGACCGGCGGCGAGCAGCACGCTCGGGTTCGACGTGTTCGTGCACGACGTGATCGCGGCGATCAGCACATCGCCGTTCTTCAGGTTCACGCCGTCGGCCGTCTTGTAGTCGGCTTCGAGATCGGCGGCCTTCTTGTTGAAGCCGTTTTCGCCGGCCGGCTTCGAGAAGAGGTCGGCGAACGTGCTCTTCACGTTGCCGATTTCGATGCGATCCTGCGGACGCTTCGGGCCCGCGAGCGACGGCGCGACCGTCCCCAGATCCAGCGAAAGCGTCTTGGTGTAGTCGATGTCGCCGGCCTTCGGCACGCCCCACAGCTTCTGCGCCTTGAAGTACTGCTCGAACGCGGCGATTTCGGCGTCGGTGCGGCCCGTGCCCTTGAAGTAGTCGATGGTCTTTTCATCGACGGGGAAGAAGCCCATGGTCGCGCCGTACTCGGGCGCCATGTTGCCGATGGTCGCGCGATCCGGCACGCCGATCGAGGCTGTGCCTTCGCCGAAGAATTCGACGAACTTGCCGACGACCTTTTCCTTGCGCAGCATTTCGGTGATGGTCAGCACGAGGTCGGTCGCCGTGCAGCCTTCGCGCAGCTTGCCCTTCAGTTCGACGCCGACGACGTCCGGCGTCAGGAAGTACACCGGCTGGCCGAGCATGCCCGCTTCCGCTTCGATGCCGCCCACGCCCCAGCCCACCACGCCGATACCGTTGATCATCGTCGTGTGGCTGTCCGTGCCGACGAGCGTGTCCGGGTAGTAGACGGTGTCGTTGCCTTCGGTCTTCTTGTGCACGCCGCGCGCGAGGTATTCGAGGTTCACCTGGTGCACGATGCCGATGCCCGGCGGCACGACCTTGAATGTGTCGAACGCCTGCATGCCCCACTTCATGAACTGGTAGCGCTCGTTGTTGCGCTGGAATTCCAGCTTCATGTTCAGGTCGAGCGCGTTCGGCTCGCGGAAGTGATCGATCTGCACCGAGTGATCGACGACGAGATCCACCGGCACGAGCGGCTCGATCGCCTTCGGATCCTTGCCCGCGCGCTTGGCGACGCCACGCATCGCGGCGATGTCGGCGAGCAGCGGCACGCCCGTGAAGTCCTGCAGCACGACGCGCGCGACCACGAACGGAATTTCATCGACACGAGCGGCGTTGGGCTTCCAGTTCGCCAGTTGCTCGATGTGCTCTTCGGAAATCTTCTTGCCGTCGTAATTGCGCAGCACCGATTCGAGCACCAGCCGGATCGAGACCGGCAGACGCTGGATCTTGACCTTCAGCGCGTCGCCGAGTTGTGGCAGCGAGTAGAGCGTGCCTTTGCCGGAGCCGCTGTCGAATTCCTTGAGCGTGTTGTGGAGATTGTGGGCCATGGTTATTTTCCTTGGACTAAGACGAGGAAATTGCTTCTTTGTGAGGCTAAATCACGTACAGATCGACATATTCATTGACCGGCATCGCTTCGAGTCTTGCCTGGTCGAGCGATACCGCGAGGATCGCCTGCTGCTGCTTTTGCGGAAAACGGCGCGCGAGATTCGTCCTGAACTTCTCGACGAGCAACGGAATGCCGTCCGCGCGCCGGCGCTTGTGACCGATCGGATACTCGACCGCGATTTCATCGAACTGCGTGCCGTCGTTGAATTCGACGGTCAGCGCATTTGCGATCGAGCGCTTGTCCGGATCGTGATAATCCTTCGTGTATTGCGAGTCTTCCACGCATTCCATTTTCGCGCGCAGTGCGTCGATGCGCGCGTCCTGCGCGATGGCATCTTCGTAATCGGCGGCGGTGAGACGGCCGTGGATCAGCGGCACCGCGATCATGTACTGAATGCAGTGATCGCGGTCCGCGGGGTTGTTCAGCGGCCCCTTCTTGTCGATGATGCGAATCGCCGCTTCGTGCGTGCGAATCGTGATCTTCCTGATGTCATCGACGGACCTGCCGGCTTGCTTCAGCTTGCCGTGCAAGGTCATCGCGGCTTCGACGGCCGTTTGCGCGTGGAACTCGGCGGGAAACGAGATCTTGAAGAGCACGTTCTCCATCACGTAAGAACCATACGGGCGCTGGAACCTGAACGCCTCGCCCTTGAAGAGCACGTCGTAAAAGCCCCATGTTTTAGCGCTCAGAACGGACGGATAGCCCATCTCGCCGGTCTTCGCGATCAACGCGAGGCGCACGGCGCGCGAGGTGGCGTCGCCCGCGGCCCACGACTTGCGCGAGCCCGTGTTGGGCGCATGACGATACGTGCGCAGTGCGTGGCCATCGACGAAGGCGAGTGACACCGCGTTGATCAGCTCATCGCGCGTGAGGCCGATCATCTGCCCGACAACCGCTGTCGATGCGAGCTTGACGAGCAGCACGTGATCGAGCCCGACCTTGTTGAACGAGTTCTCCAGCGCGATGCAGCCTTGAATTTCGTGCGCCTTGATCATCGCGATCAGGACGTCTTTCATGTCGAGCGGCTTCTTGCCCGATGCGATCGCGTTACGCGAAAGCCAGTCGGCCGTTGCGAGAATGCCGCCGAGGTTATCGGACGGATGGCCCCACTCTGCGGCGAGCCATGTGTCGTTGAAGTCGAGCCAGCGGATCATCGCGCCGATATTGAACGCGGCCTGTACCGGGTCGAGTTGAAACGGGGTGCCTGGCACCTTCGCACCGTTGGGGACGATCGTGCCCGGCACGATCGGTCCCATCAGCTTGGTGCAGGCGGGGTAGGAGAGGGCTTCGAGTCCGCAGCCGAGTGTGTCGATCAGGCAGTTGCGCGCCGTTTCGAGTGCAAGCGTGCTGTCGACGCTGTAATCGAGCACGTAGTCGACTATGTCTACCAGTACCTTGTCCGGATCGGGCCGGACGTTGGAAATCGGTGCGGACATCGAGGGATTCCTGATTTAAGTGCTGAGCTAACTTACTCCGCGTTCTTGATCAGCGCGTTCGACTGCGTCGGAGCCGGGCCACCCGCAGCCATGTCGGGCGTCATGCACTCGTCGGCGAGGCGCGACGAGTCCTTATCCGAGAACAGCATCGCTTTCGACGGGATCACGACGAGGTCCATGCCCGACGCCGAATCGTGGAAACGATCCGCACCGGTCGTCGTGTCCTGGCGCGGCAGGCGGTAATCCTTCTTGGCCCAGTTCACGGTGACGATGGCGTCACGCTTCATGTCGCCTTTCAGGTAGAAAGCGTTACCGTCCTTGCACGACCACTTCACTGCACCTTCGGGAATCGGATCAGTCTTGGCCGCCGCGGCCGCTTCGGCCTTGGGGCTGCGCTTGATCAGGCGGCGAGCCGGAGCGGGGCGCTTGGCCTTGGCCGCGCTCGAATCGGTGGCCGTCGCAGCGAAGGCGTCGGCGCTGACGAAGACGCTCGTCGTAGCCAGCGTGCCGGCGATTGCAGCGATCAGAAGTTTATTCATCGAAAAAAACCTTTCAAAAACATTGGGGTTGAATGGCGATTGCCGCGCGGCGTGGATTTCTTCCTCGTGAAATCCGATCGCGCAGCCCGCTATTTTCGCTTATTTATCGGGATGAACTTCAAATTCTCCGGTCCGGTGTAATTTGCGCTCGGCCGGATGATCTTGTTGTCGATGCGTTGTTCGATGATGTGCGCCGCCCAGCCCGACGTGCGCGAGATCACGAACACCGGCGTGAACATGGCCGTGGGCACGCCCATCATGTGATACGAAACCGCGCTGAACCAGTCGAGATTCGGGAACATCTTCTTCGCGTCCCACATCACCGTTTCGAGGCGCTCGGCGATATCGAAGAGCTTCGTGTCGCCCGCTTCCTTCGACAACTTCTTCGCGATTTCCTTGATGACCTTGTTGCGCGGATCGGAGATCGTGTACACCGGATGGCCGAAACCGATCACGACTTCCTTGTTCTCCACGCGGCGCTTGATGTCGGCTTCGGCTTCGTCGGGCGTTTCATAGCGCGATTGAATGTCGAAGGCCGCTTCGTTCGCGCCGCCGTGCTTCGGGCCGCGCAGCGCGCCGATCGCGCCGGTGATCGCCGAGTACATGTCGGTGCCGGTGCCCGCGATTACGCGTGCCGTGAACGTCGATGCGTTGAACTCGTGCTCGGCGTAGAGATTCAGCGATACATGCATCGCATCGACCCAAGACTTCGACGGCGCCACGCCGTGCAGCAGATGCAGGAAGTGCCCGCCGATGGAATCGTCGTCGGTTTCGACTTCGATGCGGCGGCCGTTGTGCGAGTAGTGATACCAGTAAAGCAGCATCGAGCCGAGCGAGGCCATCAGCTTGTCGGCGATATCCTTCGCGCCCGCAACATTATGATCGTCCTTCTCGGGCAGGATGGTGCCGAGCACGGAGACGCCGGTGCGCATCACGTCCATCGGATGCGCGGACGCGGGAATCCATTCCAGCGCGGCCTTAAGGTTCGCGGGCAGGCCGCGCAGCGCCTTGAGCTTCGTCTTGTACGCCTTCAGTTCGGCCGCATTCGGCAGCTTGCCGTGCACCAGCAGATGCGCGATTTCTTCGAATTCGGAAGTGGTCGCGACATCGAGAATGTCGTAGCCGCGATAGTGCAAGTCATTGCCGGTCTTGCCGACCGTGCACAGCGCGGTATTGCCCGCCGTGACGCCGGACAGCGCGACGGATTTTTTCGGCTTGAAACCACCGGCTGCGGGTGCTTCGGTCGATGCGGTATCAGTCATGCTCTCCAGTCTCCTTTCGTACGCTCGCCAGGCGGCGTGACTTGTCGTGCTTGAAGAACGCGCCCGCGCTCATGCCTCTGAAACCGGCGTGTCGAAGAGCGGCGCGCATTGGTCGGGCATCGTCTGGCCGGTCGCGTGCGCGCGACGCAGCACCGACCAGTAATAGCGATAGCTCGCGCGGTCATGCAGCGTGTCGCCGTGGCGCGTCGGGCCCCACTGCGCGCGTTGCGCTTCGAGCAGGATCTCGGCGGCGAGCGCGATTTCATCGGCGCGCGGCGAGAAAGCCTCGACGATCGGCCTGATCTGGTCCGGATGGATGCTCCACATGCGCGTATAGCCGAACCCGTTGCGGGCGCGCGCGGCATCGTTCGCGACGACGCTCATGTCGCGCACTTCCGTCGATACATTGTGCGACGGCACCTTGCCGTGCGCGTGACACGCAGCGGCGATCTCCAGCTTCGCGCGCCGCACGAGCGGATGATCGAACTGGCCGGGAGAGCGCATCGCGGTATCGGGAATGGCGCCGTTGTGCGCGGACACGAAATCCATCAGGCCGAAGCTCAGTGATTCGACGCCCGGCAGCGCGGCGAGTTCGAACGCCTGCGCGAGCGCGCCGTGCGTTTCGATCAGCAGATGACAGGGAATCGGCTTTGCAATGCCGAGCTCGCTGCGCGTTGCTTCGATGAAGGCCACCATCTCGGCGGCATCGGAAGCGCTGCGGATCTTCGGCAGCATGATGAACGCGGGCGCGTGCTTCGCGTTGCGCAGGATGATGCGCACGTCGTCGCGCCACGCACGATGATGGAAGTCGTGGATGCGCACGCCGACGCGCCCGAAGCGGTCTTCCTCGCCGCCGACGAACGATGCGACCATCTCGGCATGGCCGGTCTCGTGACCGACTTGCGCGCCGTCCTCGCAATCGAGCGTGATGTCGAACACCGGGCCCAGTTGCGCCTGCAACGCCAGTGATTTCCTGATCAGCTTCTCGCTGCCCGCGTAGTGATCGCAGGGCGGAAGCACGGCAGGCTGCGGTTCGCCGTCAAACAGCACTTCGGCGGGAGTGAGATCGCGCATCGTCGGCATCGGGTCCGATTGGAGGGATGTGAATTCGATCTTGCTCATGCTTCTGATTCGGCCGCGCTCGAACACTTCAAGCGCGATCGGATCAGGCGCGAACGCGACGAAGCGTTCGCGCTGACGGGAAGCCCTTGCGAGCTTCCCTTGTGAAACGTGCTTACTTGCCGAGCAGATGCGCGACGCCGTCACGCTCTTCGAGCAGTTCGTTAAGCGTGCCGTCCATCTTTTCGCGCGAGAACGCGTCGATTTCCAGACCTTCGACGCGCTTGTACTCGCCGTTTTCGCACGTGACGGGCACGCCGTAGATGATGTCTTCCGGAATGCCGTACGAGCCGTCCGACGGAATGCCCATGGTCACCCACTTGCCGTTCGTGCCGAGCACCCAGTCACGCACGTGATCGATGGCCGCGTTGGCCGCCGATGCCGCCGACGACAGGCCGCGCGCTTCGATGATCGCCGCACCGCGCTTGCCGACGGTCGGGATGAACGTGTTGCGGTTCCATTCGTCGTCGCTGATGAGCTTCGTGAGGTCCTGGCCTTCGGCGGTCGCGAAGCGGAAGTCCGGGTACATCGTCGGCGAGTGGTTGCCCCACACGGCGAGCTTTTCGATCGACGCGACCGGCTTGCCCGACTTGGCCGCCAGTTGCGACAGCGCGCGGTTGTGGTCCAGGCGCAGCATGGCGGTGAAGTTCTTCTTCGGCAGATCCGGCGCCGACTTCATCGCGATGTACGCGTTCGTGTTCGCCGGGTTGCCGACGACCAGCACCTTCACGTCGCGGCTCGCGACATCGTTCAGCGCCTTGCCCTGAACCGTGAAGATTTCGGCGTTCGCCGACAGCAGGTCCTTACGCTCCATGCCCTTCGAACGCGGACGCGCACCGACGAGCAGCGCGACGTCGGCATCCTTGAACGCGACCTTGGGATCGTCCGTGACGACCACGCCTGCGAGCAGCGGGAACGCGCAGTCTTCCAGTTCCATCACGACGCCCTTCACGGCGGCTTGCGCTTGCGGCAGATCGAGCAACTGAAGAATCACGGGCTGGTCTTTGCCGAGCAGATCGCCGTTGGCGATACGGAACAGCAGCGAGTAGCCGATTTGACCTGCGGCGCCGGTTACGGCAACGCGCTTTGCGGACTTAGCCATTGAGAACTCTCCTGGACAGTGCGTGGAACGCTAGGGAAAAACGCCATTTTATGCGCGTTACGCAAAGCGTTGATGAAGACATGCCGGCCATGCCGCGTGCGAATCGCCGAACGCGGCGCCACGTGGCGTTGCGCGCGTTCGTTGATGGATTCGCGTCGCATGAATGTTCGAGCGGCGTGACTGTCATGCCATGAATCCTTCTCTTCGAGCGAGAGGCGTGCGGGATGATCTGGAAGGACGCGATGATTTCGCTTGGTCTGACGGCAACGCGCCCATACGAGACGGCGCTTGACGTTGCGAGGCGTGGGGCAGGCAGCGGCGCGCGAATCGAGTGGCCGATCGGCGTGAGGCGAAAGCGAAAGGGCGTGCCTGGCGGTATGCTGCGTAATGCGTGGCTGCCGCGACCCAGAGTGCTCTGGCGGCTACAACCGCCATGCAAAACACGCTGGCCGACGGTTCCTGCGCTCTCGCAACGACCCGCAAACCCTTGCTCGACAAAGAGTGTAGGATCGGTCCGAGGTAAAGTCAACACTATCTTATGTCTTATATAAGACATAGGAATCTACGGGAAAAGTCTGGACGCACGGCGGCCCTTGTGTTGAAATGCGCGGCATGAATTCCAACCCGGCGAGCACGACGACCCCCAACGGCACTGCACCGGCGGCTGAGGCCGCGAGCACGCCGTCGCCGACGTTCAGCCCGCTGTATCAGCAAATCAAGGCGCTCATCACGCAGGGTCTCGAGTCCGGCGAATGGAAGCCTGGCGAGATCATCCCGAGCGAGGTCGAGCTGGCCGCGCGTTACAAGGTGAGTCAGGGCACGGTCCGCAAAGCGATCGACGAGCTCGCCGCCGACAACCTCCTCGTTCGTCGTCAGGGCAAAGGCACGTTCGTTGCGACGCACAACGAGGACCGCGTGCAGTTCCGTTTCCTGCGCCTTCTGCCCGACGACGGCGACGTTCATCCCCATGTGAGCCGCCTGCTCGAATGCCGACGGTTGCGCGCGCCCGCCGAGATTGCGCGTCAACTGGACCTGAAGCCCGCCGACCCTGTCGTTCTTATCAAGCGCTTGTTGCAGTTTGATGGCGTAACGACCGTATTCGATGAAATCTGGCTGCCGGGCGCGGTGTTTCGCGGACTCACGGCCGAGCGCCTCGCCGAGTACAAGGGCCCGCTCTACGCGATGTTCGAGACGGAGTTCGGCACGCGCATGATCCGCGCGACGGAAAAGATCCGCGCCGTCGCCGCCGACGAGACCGTCGCGCAATTTCTCGATGTGGCGCAGGGATTTCCGCTTTTATCGGTGGAGCGCGTGTCCTATACCTATGGCGATCGGCCTGTCGAAGTGCGACGCGGATGGTATGTCACGACCGGTTATTACTATCAGAACGACTTGAGTTGATCGAATGAAGCGGGGTCGCGAGCACTGGCTGAGTGCTCGCTGAATACGCACGTTGGTACGGCCATTTTCGCGCATGCAGCAACAGTCTTTTGGACGGCTATTCGCTGCAGCGCGAAATAAAAAGGCGCTAAAATCGCGGATTAGTGTTGTTTTAACAAGTTGGGGTCTAGCATGGCTGAAGCCGTA